>JAZNHY010000053.1:0-2981 GCA_045577235.1 Lachnospiraceae bacterium | reverse complement strand
GTAAAAAGTGATATAGTATAACCATCAATAAGAATGCGGAACTCCTGTCAGGATCGTCTGCCGGGACACCGCGGAGAGGAGCTGAAATGAATATACCTGAGAGTTTTTTAACAAATCAAACCTTTGATTCCCGTGCCATCGGTTTTAACAGGCAGCTGCTGCCGACGATGATCATGGGCGGAACTTACAAGGACACCAACATTGGTTACAAAGTGATGCCGGACGGAAAAGTCTGGGTATGTCTGTATGGCCCTACCGCAAATGAAGTAACTGCAGGATACCCGGAAAATATGGTCAATCTGGAAAAAGATGAGGACGGCATGTGGAGCGGAACCATACAGTATGATGAGCCAGGTCTGAAACAGCTGATCTTTTATGTAGATGGCGTCCGTATTATCAATCCGCTTGCACCGATCGGCTATGGCTGGGGCTATGGCATCAACTATATTGAGGTGCCGGATCCGGAACAGGATTATCTGCTGATCAAGGATGTACCGCATGGAACTGTTTCCAGAGAGTATTTCTTCTCAAAGATCACCGGAGAGTGGGAATGCTGCTACGTCTACACCCCTCCTAAATATCGGGAAGACCTTGACACCAAATATCCGGTCCTGTATCTGCAGCATGGAGGCGGTGAGAATGAGACTTGCTGGATCGACCTTGGAAAGACGAACTTCAGTATGGATAACCTTCTGGCAGAGGGTAAGATCGTTCCGTTCATTATTGTTATGAACAATGCCATGATGCAGGTGAATAATGATGGAAATCCACGTCTGGATAACAGCCGTTATAATGATATGATCATTGAGGACTGTATCCCGTTTATTGAGTCGCATTACCGCGTGATCTCTGACAAGAAAGCCCGTGCGATTGCCGGCCTTTCCATGGGATCTCTTCTTTCAGGCGAAATGATCATGCAGCACTATGACGTCTTTGGTTCTGCAGGCCTCTTTACCGGTTATACCTATCCGAAGATGCCGGGACGTGAGCCTCGTTCGCAGGCAGAGCAGCTGAAATGCTTTGATGATGCGGAAACATTCAACCGTGAAGTGAACCCGTTCTTCGGTGCTATTGGCGATCATGAAGTTTCTCTGCCGCTGTTTGAGCAGGAACGCGAGTACTGCAAAGAAAAAGGTATCAATTATATTCAGAAGATCTATCCAGGCTATCATGAATGGCGGGTCTGGCGAGCAGCTTTTCATGATTATGCACAGATGCTGTTCCGTGATATCTGATTGGAATGTTTCAATTAAAAATGTAAGAAAAAAGGTCCGGGAGAAATCCCGGACCTGCTTTTTGTTTTAAGAACTGTATTAAATGATTCCTGTCCAGGCCAGGACGACCAGAACCAGGGAAACGATCACAAAGATGGAAACTAAAGTAACTCCAAGGGAAAGGCCTTTTTTCTTAGGCGCATTCGAGGAGCTTTGAGGGACAAGGTTTGCCTTCCTTAAAGCGGTAACGATCGGGTGGTAGAGCAGCAACGTGATGGCTGCGTTGATCGCGCCCTTGATCAGGTTGAATGGCAGGAAGACCGGCAGCAGCATGCCCACGACTGTCTCACGAGGAACACCCATATATAAAGGGGTGATCAGCCAGTTCCATAAGACCATGATGATCGCCATACAGACTATACCGAGAACCAGACCTACTACAGCGCCGGAGAATTTTCTCCTGGAGCGGTAGAAGAGAGCAGCCGGAACTACAAAAGCACAGGTGGAAAGCACGTTCATCAAAAGTCCGATCGGACCGGTGGAGCTGATGGTGATCATCTCAATCAGGGAAACGATCACGGTTACGATGATGGCCGGAACCGCACCAAAGAGGAATCCGCAGATGGCAATGACAAAGTCTTTGAAGTCAAAGTTCAGGAAACCGGCGATACTGACCGGAATCAGTTTTGACAGTGCCATGACGGCGTACGCCAGGGCAGTGAACATGCCCATACAGACAATTTCTTTGGTACTGAATTTGCGTTTTGTTTTTTCCATTGTTTCAATTCCTTTCTTTTCAAAAAATGTTAATAAGGAATCTGTTTCATGAAAAAACCCTGACATATAGTCAGGGCACAACGAAAACTATTGTTGATTAGTTTCTCTCATCCGGACTATACCGTCGGTTCGGGAATTTCACCCGATCAACCCCGAAGGGCTCGCAGACTGTGACTGCCGGTGGGGAATTTCACCCCGCCCCGAAACAGATTTATTATTGAGTGCATTATAACGCCGCAGAAAATGCTTGTAAAGAGTCAAATAAAAAGAACCCCTAGGGGGGCTTAAAAGAGCCTTTCTCCTGTTATACACTTCTATCAGGTTATTATTTAGAAGCTTTTTGCGGGAGGTAAGTACTATGAAAAAGAAACTGATTTCACTTGTGCTGATAGCGCTGCTTGCACTTGGCCTGGCAGCCTGTGGCAATTCAGGTTCTGGTGACAAAGAAGGTGGCAGCAGCAGTGCGGAACCAGGGAAAAAGATCCTGAGGACGGCGGCTTCCTTTGCTTATCCAAGCCTTGATGTTCATAAAGAATCTTATGGCTGGTATACACAAATCTATGGCATGTCAGAAACATTGTTCAAAATGAATGAAAACATGGGAATCGATCCATGGCTTGCGGACTCAGCAGAAGCAGACGGCACTGTTTGGACGATCAAGTTGAATGATAAGGCAGCCTTCTCCAATGGAAATCCAGTGACAGCAGAGATGGTGATACGGAACTTTCAAAGACTTGCCGAAGTCAATACCAGTTATGCGTATTTTGCTGATTATGATATGAAAGCAGATGATGATAAGACCCTTATTATCGATACCAGGGATGTGTATCCGACTCTGGTCAATGATTTGACCGCACCTGCAACCGGCATCGTCGATCTGGATGCAACAACAGACATTGACAATGATCCAATCTGCTCAGGACCGTTTGTGCTGAAAAACTTCCAGCCGGAAGGCGACGTGGAAGTTGTAAAGAATGAAAACTACTGGGG
>JAZNHY010000052.1:0-3019 GCA_045577235.1 Lachnospiraceae bacterium | reverse complement strand
GAAAAATCATATTCGTCTCTCATATTAATCACCCTCTCAGTAGTAACTGCACTCTGTCTTTGTTGCCTTCCTTGCTGAGATAATCCGTATTATCTGTTCATTGTCTCTATAGCAATGACAGACTACCAGCATATTGAGCTTTATACTTAATCCCAGGATAATGAAGCGCTCTTCGTCGTCAGAATGATCTAGATCTGGAATTACTAGAGCGCGGGAGTCCTGAAAAACACTGCATGCCTCTTCAAAGGAAATCCCATGCTTGACCTTGTTGCTGGCATTCTTTTGTTCATCCCATTCAAATATAATATCCGTCATAGAAAACCCCTTTTATAATTATATTATAATTATAAATTAATTATTGTCAAGCCTGTTTTTTAGAATGAAAAAAGATATGCAGATATATGTCAAAACTGCATATCTTTACTGGCTAATACGTATAGTTTCAACATGCACAGAGTAATCGTTAAATTTTTGCATCCCCCGCATATTGAGTATGGGCGCGTTTTCACCAATGAACGTTTTCCATTCGAAGATCTTCAATTGCGTACGGGCGTTTCGTTTCTCCTTTTTCACCAATCGCAACAAGATTCAGTATTGTGAAGTCATCGGATATTCCAAGAAGCTCCCGGATTTCTTCATCTGATGTTTTCTTCCTTCCCATGCGGTTTCGGATATGAACCCAGCAGGCGCCAAGTCCATATTGTTCTGCAGCAAGAAGTATATAAGCGGATGCGATCGCGCCATCCTCGATCCAGAATTCTGCAGCATGCCGGTCTGCTGTTTTCACCATTACAACGATGACCGTGTCAGCTCCATTGATCTGGGAACCGCCCATCCGTTTACATTCACCTAGTCGTTGAATAGTATCCCGGTCGCGTACGATAACAAATTCAACAGGTCTGTGTCCAAAGGATGTTGGCGCAGTCAGTGCAACTTTTATGATCTCCCGCACCACATCATCTTCAATGTGACGATTCCCATACCGGCGAATAGAACGTCTCCTTCTGGATAATTCAAACAAATTGTTTTCCATGCTTTTTACCCTTCTCGATACTCACATCAAGTGGAACAGTATTGCTCCGCACACCATGATGGCAACACCTAAAATCTCAATCTTACCAACTTTCCTTCTGACGCTGCGGAAAAGGCCAAACTGGTCAACAAGCAGCCCTCCAATCATCAGTCCAGTCAGCAGGATCACCACTGCCATGCCCGTTCCCACGGTTTGTGCGGTAATGATGTTTCCGATGACAAAGAGATCGCCGAACAGGCCGCCGGCCCAGATCCAAATCGGTGCTTTCTCTTCCTTCTGCGGCGGCTTTCTTTTGCTCCTGAGAGCGAAGTGCATGATGATCAGGATCACCAGTCCGACGCAGAAGTTGATCAGGGCAGCATAGAAACGGGACTCCACCACAATGCCCAGATGGCTGTTGACCGCCGTCTGAGAGGCCATACTCATCCCCACGATCAGGCCGAAGACTCTCCACAGCCAGACGTATCGCGGTTCGTTCTTTTTATCTGCTGCGCTCGGATGGAACCCTCCTGCCTTTGCAATAATGACTGTCAGAACGCCGCAAAACACCAGCGCTACGCCGAGAATTCGCAGCGCAGTCATATCGCGTTGCGCCGAATCGAACCAACCGAAGGTATCGATCAGCGTTCCCATAATGATCTGACCCAGCGCCGGCAGGATCACGGTCTGCACACTGCCAAGCCGCGGCATCAGCAGGATATTACCTGTGATGAAGATCACTGCAAATACACCGCCCAGCAGGATCCATGGCGGAGCTGCGGCAATCTGTGCGAAAGGAATACGAAAGCCGCGCTCGACAATAGCGACCAGAATGACGAGTACGCCTGTCCCCACGATAAAGTTGATCATCGCAGCAGTAAAAGGCGATCCCACACGACGGCCAAGCTGCGCATTGATGCTGGTCTGCATCGGCATCCCGATACCAGCGGCCAGTCCGAAGAGTGACAAAAACATAATCCTTCTCCTTTTCCTTTCTAAACCTATTTTCTGCATGTTCAGTGTATGATATAATTCATCATAACTCAAATACATTTTATTTCATGAAAGGATAACCTATAAGTTATGATGGATCATCGTCTGAAACTATTCATAAAAGTCGCCGACGCCGGAAGCTTCACAACCGTCGCGGAAGAAGAATATATCTCACAGCCGGCTGTCAGCAAGGCAGTTGCAAGCCTTGAGCATGAGCTGGGTGTGAAACTGTTTTACAGAGACCGTCGAAACGGGCTCACGATCACAGAAGTCGGAGAGCAGATCCTGGAGCTTGCCAGGGCCTCTGCGGATCTGGACCGCCGGATGTATCAGACTGCATGGCAGGCCAACCATCTCATGAAAGGAACCCTCAGGATCGCATCCCTCCCGATCCTGAGCACCATGCTGCTTTCACGAAAGCTTCCGGTATATCGTGAAATGTATCCGGATGTTGCTGTTGAGATTCTTGAGGGAAGTCCCCGGCAGCTGCGGCAGATGGTGCGTACGCACCGCGCAGATATTGCCCTGTCATGTTCACCGTTCGAAGATCTGGATCACGAGATCCTGATCCATGACAGAATGGTCGGACTGTTCTCGCCGGATATGAAAAACCCGCCAGCGCAGATCGATCTATGCAAAGGCAGGCCTGACCTGATTGCAGTCCGTTCAGCCATAGAGACTGCGATCGAGACGCTCCCCACGAAACAAAGGCCTGACTTTTCCGGTTGTCTTCTCGTCGAGGACTATATGACTGTGATTCGTATGGTGGAAGAGGGCAATGGAATCGCTATCATTTCTCAGTTTACCCTTGACTCAGTGCCGCATGCACTGAAGACCTGTGATATTGTCCCGGCCATTCCGATCGATATCGGCATGGAAGCGATTTCACTGACAGATCTTGTCCCCGCAGCAGATGCGTTCGTCAGCTTATTGAGAGTATAGATCCGAAATAAAAAGATATGCAGCTTTATGTCAAAACTGCATATCCTTGTTGGTACTCGATAGGGGAGTCGA
>JAZNHY010000051.1:0-3366 GCA_045577235.1 Lachnospiraceae bacterium | reverse complement strand
AATCACCTTCATCATAAAGAAAGAGCAGAGACTGTAAAAGCCTCTACTCATATATTAAGAATCGGGATTTGTTGAAGAAAGGATAAAATGAAAGTATTAAAAAACAGCATTGCAATAGTTTTATTCACCGTTATAGCAATTACAGCAGTTGCAGGCTGTACCATTCAGAAGGAAACAGATGAAAACACAGACCCTGCTACGAACGAGGCATTGTATTTTACTAATCAGGAAGTTCGTGAATCGCCCAAATGGGTAACAGATCTCGAAGCCGCAAGGGATACGGATGTGAATCAGCTGATTGTTGTTGCTGGCGTGGATAAAACGACTGCATATGTTACGATGCATGAAAGAAATCAGGAAGGCAAATGGCAGCAGATCATCGCGACTCCTGGATTTATAGGTAAAGAAGGTTTGGGAGATGCCAATATCAATGATACTTATACTCCTGTTGGAACGTTTACGGTCGACAAGGCTTTTGGACTGGCAGACGATCCGGGCTGCCAAATGGAGTATACCAAGGTGGATGATAATTACTATTGGTCCGGAGATGTACGAGAGGGAATGCATTTTAATGAGCTTGTAAGTATTAAGGATTTTCCTGATCTTGATAAAGAAAACAGCGAACATATTTCCGATTATGATTATGCATACCAGTATGTTCTCAATATGGGATATAATCAGGAATGCGAAGAAGAAAAAGGGTATGCATTTTTTCTGCATTGTTATAGAGTGAACCGAACCTATACAGGAGGATGCGTAGGTATACCGGAAAGTATTATGAAGTTTATCATGCAGCACATTAAACCAGGATGCAGAATCACGATTGATTCATTAGAAAATATGAATGGGGATCTTGATGTCTGATAAACTGATGCTGCTTTCTCTGTGGGGCGATGCATCTATGGAAAATGAACAGAATTCTTTTGTCTGAAGAAGAGTAAGGCAAAGCATTATTTAAATTGGAAAAATGACAGAAGATAATAAAAACAAAACTGGCGCTGCCCATCGCAATGACTGGAAAACAGAACCCTTGCCAAAACAGCACGATACTTTTATACTTACCAGGTCATTCAGTAAAGAAGAAATGGATGCACTGCGTATGGGCAATGTTCCTCAGGCGATGGAGGATAAGTGGTTCTGGTATATGTAGGAATCAACTCTTTGGGCACACCGCAGCTGGACAGGGTACTGTATCTATCAGATCGACTTTAAAGAAGATAATAATCATGTTGTGATCGTTAACCGAGACCCGGAACAATACGCGTGCACTAGTATCGAAGAAGACATCGAATCTTTAAACAAACTTTTAGACTGGTGGACCCAGACCCCTTATGATCACTATAATGAATGGCTTTCGGAAACAATTGATACATTAAAGAAAACAGATAAAGTATAATAAGTAAAATAGATTCTGATTTAAAAAAAAGAAATGGAAGCTTTTAATAGTTTTATGAAAGAACCCTGGGCACCCATAGTTCTAATTTTGATCATCATTGTAATCGTTACCATAGTTAATGCAGTGATTAATTATCGGAAAAAGAAATAAACCACAAAAGAAGGAGACAAAAGATGAAAATCGCAGTTACTTATGACAATGGAGAAGTCTTTCAGCACTTTGGGCATACAGAGACATTCAAGATTTATGAGGTGCAGGATGGTGCCGTGATATCCTCTGAGCTTTTTGGGTCAAATGGAAGCGGACATGAGGCACTCGCCACGCTGCTTGCAGAAAATAAGATCGATGTTCTGATCTGCGGCGGTATTGGCGGTGGTGCACAGGCAGCTTTAGAAGCGTGCGGCATAGAGCTGTGTGCCGGTGCATCCGGAAATGCGGATGCAGCAGTGGAAGCGTATCTTAAGGGGGAACTGATCAATACGGGTGCGAACTGTGATCATCATGATGAAGAGCATGATTGTTCCGAGCATGACTGCAGCAGCTGCAGCGGATGCCACAGCGCACAGCCGATCACCGGAAAAAACGTTGGAAAAACATGCCGGACTCACTACCGGGGAACGTTTAATGATGGCACACAGTTTGATTCCTCTTATGACAGGGGTGAACCATTGGAGTTTGTATGCGGTGCAGGAATGATGATAAGAGGATATGATGCAGCAGTTGCAAATATGGAAGTTGGAGAAACGGTAGAAGTCCATTTAATGCCAGAGGATGCTTATGGAGATATTAATCCGGATGCAGTCTTTACCGCTGAAATAGAGAACATGCCTGGCGCTGAAGATGTGGAAGTCGGCCAGCAGGTATTTCTGCAGAATATGTATGGACGTCCGGTTCCTGTCAAAGTGATTGCAAAAGATGAAAAAACGATCACTTTTGATGCAAATCATGAAATGGCAGGCAAGGAATTGAACTTTACCATTGAGTTGGTGGAGGTTCTGGACTGATCAGCTTCTGGAAGCAATCGTTTGAGCATCTACAAGGTGGGCATATTGCCCGCCTTTTTTCATGAGTTCAGCATGATTTCCAATTTCCTGAACCGTATTATTATCAATAACCGCAATCATGTCTGCGTTTCGGATCGTACTTAGACGATGTGCAATGATAATGGATGTACGTCCTTTGGCCAGTTCATCAAAAGCACTCTGGATACGGATCTCTGTCATGCTGTCCAGAGCAGATGTTGCTTCATCCAGAATGAGGATCGGAGGGTTTTTCAAAAAGACTCTGGCAATGCCGATCCGCTGTTTCTGGCCTCCGGAAAGCATAACGCCGCGCTCTCCGATATAGGAATCATAGCCATTTGGCATTTCCATTATTTCGTTATGGATCTCGGCCCGCATTGCTGCTTCTATGATCTCATCCATTGTCGCATCCGGCTTGCCGTACGCAATGTTTTCGCGGATAGTACCGGCAAACATGAATACATCCTGCTGTACGATTCCGATAGACTGCCTGAGGGAATGCTGCGTTACATCCCGCACATCAATATCGTCGATCATAATAGCACCGTCGGAAACTTCATAAAAGCGTGGGATCAAATGACACAGCGTGGTCTTGCCGCCGCCGGAAGGACCTACAACAGCAAAGCAGCTTCCCGCAGGAATCTTCACATTAATATTATTAAGGACAGCAGGTGCCTCCTCATCTTCTTTTGTTGGCGCATAGGAAAAGGAAACGTTTTTTATGGAGATATTTCCTTTAACATTTTCCAGGATAATCGCATCCGGTTTGTCTTCAATTTCCGGATCGGTTCTCATTATCTCCAGAAAACGCTTAAAGCCGGCCATTCCGGCCATGTACTGTTCAATAAAGGCGACTAGTTTTCTGACTGGAGAAATAAACGTGGAAACATAAAGACTGAACGTTACCAGTTCGATGTAGTTCATGGAATCCTTCATGATAAAATATCC
>JAZNHY010000050.1:0-3538 GCA_045577235.1 Lachnospiraceae bacterium | reverse complement strand
ACAGCAAGGCACGATCAGTCCACAGAGGTATTTGAGGTATAAAGAATGAAAATTACAGGAATCATCGCAGAATATAATCCGTTTCATAATGGACATGAATATCATCTTCAGCAGACTAGGGAACGCTTAAGGAGCGATTACATTGTTGTTGTGATGAGCGGCAATTATGTGCAGCGCGGGGCACCGACGATCATTGATAAATACAGCCGTGCGGAGATGGCGCTGAAGGCAGGTGCAGATCTGGTTTTAGAGCTTCCTACCTGTTTTGCGACAGCCAGCGCGGAATACTATGCTTATGGCGGTGTGGCTATCCTGGATAAACTGCATATTGTGGATGATCTTTGCTTTGGCACAGAGAGTCTGGATTCTGTAGATGTCAGCGGAGGCAATGAAGGCATCAAGGTGGCAGTGCAGAATATTACCGGACAGTTTGGAAAGATCGCTGACCTTCTGGTTGATGAGCCGGAGGAGTTTAAGAACATCTTAAGAGCTGGTCTGAAGGAAGGTCTTTCCCATGCGGCAGCCCGCAGCAAAGCCGTGGGTGAAATTTTGGGTGAAGAATATGTAACGGTTATGGAGACCTCCAATAATATTTTAGGCGTGGAGTATATGAAGGCACTGCGCAAACTGGAGAGCAAGATCCAGCCGGCGCCAATTGCAAGACGTCTGAACGCTCACAATGATATGTCTGTCATGGAAGGCTTCTCCTCCGCAACGGCTATCCGGAATGCCATTTATAACAAGTATGATATGAATGCGCTTTCGTCTACGATCCCGCAGTATTCGCTGGATATCCTGATGGACCGTTATCTGGACAGCTTCCCGATCTTCAGGGATGATTTCTCCCTGATATTGGGCAGTGAGCTTCTGAAGGCAAAAGAGACGAAGGATCTGACCAAATACTTTGGCATTTCCGAGGATCTGGCAAACCGTATTTTAAATCTGAAAAATGACTTCCAGACTTTTATTCAGTTCCGTGAGGATCTGGCAACGAAGAGTATTACAAATGCGACGGTCAGCCGTGCGCTGATGCACATCGTGCTGGGTATTACGGATGAGGATATGCGTCAGCTCTATGATGCGGATGCGATCAAACATGTACAGGTGCTGGGCTTTAGAAAAGATTCGGAAGAGATCTTTGGTGAGATCAAACGCAATTCTGATATCCAGCTGGTTTCTAAACTGGCAGATGTGATGCGCGGCGGCGGACAGAAGGATAAGATGCTTCTGCAGAATGTCAATGCTGACGAGATGTACCGCATGGTTGCCATGAATAAATACAAATCCAACCTGAAGAATCCTTATACACAGGAGATCGTGATCGTTTAAAGATGATTCCTGCGCGGACCCTTGCGGCAGGTGTTTATTGAGGGGATATTATGAAAAAGAGAAATAGAAAACTGATCGCGGGGACAGCGATGGTCGCAACGGCAGCGGCTCTTACAGCATGCGGCTTAAACCCGACTGTCTACGGACCTCCGCCAGCCCCGGAGACAGAAACCTCGCTTGATGATATCAATATCGGTCCGGAGGAGGATGTCTACGGCCCGCCGGAGTTCTTTGGCGAAACAGAGGCAGATGATCTGGAGCCGGAGCCGGATGTGTACGGCCCTCCGCTGCCGATCAATGAACCAGTGTACGGACCGCCGGATGAGTATCAGTCTCCGGTTCAGCCGTAAGTTGTTTTATGATGCAGACAGATCTGGAAAAACTTTATCAATTTAAGAAAAAAGAATTGAAACTGCTTTCTGATTACAGAAAGCAGCTTTATTCTCATCCGATTTTAAAACATTTTTTCCTGGAGCTGACGCTGCGGTGCAATGAGAAGTGTCTGCACTGTGGGAGCAGCTGCGGGGATGTGCCATCGGAAGAGTTGTCGTTTGCACAGTATCAGGACATCTTAGACCAGATGGCAGAGGACTTTGATGTTTCTACTTTTATGCTGTGCATCACAGGCGGGGAGCCTCTTTTAAGGAAAGACTTCTTTGATATCCTTGGCTATGCAAATGATAAGGGATACATCTGGGGCATGACCAGCAACGGCACGCTGATCACACCGGAAGCAGCGCATAAGCTTCGCCTTGCAGGTATGAAAACGATCTCTGTCAGCATTGACGGGCTGGAGTCATCGCACGATGCATTCCGCCAGACACCTGGCGGTTACAAAAAGGCTATGGAAGGGATCCAGAACCTGATTGACGAAGGTGGCTTTTCACACATTCAGGTCACCAGTGTCATGAATCATTCCAATATGCATGAACTGGATGCCCTTTATGAGATCTTCTGTGATATGGATATCGATTCTTGGCGCGTTATAGGCATCGAACCAATGGGAAGGGCGCTGGTGCATCCGGAGCTTTTGCTGACAGCGGAAGATCAGGAAAGGCTCTTTGATTTTATCCGTGAAAAGAGAATGGAGAATATGCCTGTGACGTATGGCTGCAGCCATTATCTCGGGCTCAAATATGAAAAAGAGGTAAGGGAGCATTACTTTACCTGCAACGCCGGCATCTATACGGCCAGTATCCTCTGCAATGGTGATATCGTGGCATGCCTGGATATTGAACGGCGGCCGGAACTGATCCAGGGGAATATCCTGAAGGATCGGTTTAAAGATGTCTGGGAAAACAAGTTTGCCTTTTATCGGCAGGGATTAGATACACAATGTGCATTCTGTGCGGATTGTGAAGTGAAAGAATTCTGTGCAGGCGGTGCTCATCACAGCTTTGATTATGACCGCAATGAGCAGCGCATCTGCTTTAAAGATCAGGCGTTCTTCAAATACTGATCAGCTTTCAGAACGGCGGCTATGGTCTTGCCGTCATCGATGGTTCCGTCCATGATCTCCCTGATCACTTCTTCCATCGGCATTTCCTTGATATTGAGAAACTCGTCCTGGTCTAAATGGCGCTCGCCCTTGTGGAGCCCTGTGGCCAGATACATCGTAATACGTTCTGTAGAGTAGGCTGCGGCCGGGCAGAAATCGCCCAGGCTTACCCAGTGGTCGGCTGTGATGCCGGTTTCTTCTAATAATTCCCGTTTGGCGGCGTCCAGACGGTCTTCTTCCTGCGAGTCCAGCTTGCCGGCCGGGATCTCTGTGATGACACGGTTTAATGGATAGCGGAACTGGCGCTCCATGATGATGTTTCCGTCATCGGTCAGCGGGACCACACAAACCGCACCCCAGTGCTTAAAGAGTTCGCGGGTCACTTCATGGCCGTTTGGCAGGCGGACGACATCGCGAAAAATGTGCAGCAGGCGCCCGTGGAAGATTTCTTCCGAGCTTACCATTGTTTCAAAAAGTTCGTCTTTTTCACTCATTCTTTTGCCCCTTTGCAAATGATTTTCTCTATTATATCGTTCCTGGCGTAAAAATGGGGGATTGTTTTAAAAAAAGTGCTTATTATACGCAATTCATTGTTGTAATTCAGGGGTGATGGATTATAATGACTTAGTGTGGAAAAACAGGGTCAAAAGTGACCCAAAATGGAGGATGAAATGAGTTTTATTGAGAAAATGTTCGAGCAGGCTAGATCGG
>JAZNHY010000049.1:0-5279 GCA_045577235.1 Lachnospiraceae bacterium | reverse complement strand
CCTGTTTTTATGTTTCTAGTTTCTAGTGTAAACAAACATCAACTCTGTCTATAAAAACCGACAGAAATCCTTTCGCATACATAGTGTATTTTATAATTTGCCCCCTTCAAAGTCAATATCCGAGGGTGTTTTCATCAAGTTTCCGACCATTTCATCTGCCGGATGATCCGCTGCACAAAAACGCCTCCAAAGCCTGCGCACAGCTGTCCGGCGATAAACAAAATAGTTGAAAAAATGGTACCGCGGAACGACCCGAGGATCAGCGTGATAATGATCCCGACCAAAGCAAACGCTGCCGTAATAATGACTGCAGCCGCATAACCCGGCAGAACTTTTACCGTGGCGTCATACACATATTTCCGCAGCCTCAATCCGCCATGTGACAGCCGTGCCACTTTCCAGACCAGCACAAACAAAGCTACGATCCCCAGACCATAAGGCAGAAGAACGATCAGGTTTCCGTCCAGTCCGCTGTGAGGAAGAAATCCCAGGATGACCAGAAGGATGATCGGAATGGCGCAGCAAATCCAGATCCGGATCAGATCTTTCTTCCAGCTTTCCTCTCCGTTTGTGTATGCCATGTAAGTACCACGGTAGGCATACTTCCCGGAGTCATCCATCTTAAAATTATTCAGATAATCTCTGCGGCCGGGCCGCTTCTGCTTGTCTGCCATTTTATAATTGCTAAACGATATTACTCCACTGTACTCATATCAAATGCATCCAGCCACTTCATAGCTGTCTCGCATACTTCTTTCAGGCAGTTCTCATCAAACGGACTGACCAGTCCTGCGTTTGCAAGCAAAGTGGTAAAGACCTCTGTGCCGCCCTGTTTCGTATAAGCCATGTAATGCTCCCAGGCATCCTTGCGGTCTTTCTGCTGCATGCTCCAGAATTCCAGAGATACTGTCTGTGCCAGGCAGTAATCAATGTAATAGAACGGCGAGCTGTAAATATGATGCTGTCTCTGCCAGCCCTCTCCTTCGCTGTAGAACGGAATGTCTCCATCCAGCTTCATCCACGGCATATACTCTCCCAGCAGTTCTTTCCAGACGCCATGGCGCTCCTTTGGCGTCATCTCCGGACGTTCAAAGACGATATGCTGGAAATGATCGACCATGGTTCCGTAAGGAATAAAGGTAAGGGCCGATGCCAGGTGGCTGTACAAGTATTTCTGCTCATCATCACCAAAGAAATCTTTTGCCCATGGCCATGCAAAAAATTCCATGGACATGGAATGCACTTCACATGCTTCCAGGGATGGCCACATCAATGAGACCGGGATACGGTCGACATTCATATAGGAAGCAAAGGCATGGCCGGCTTCATGCGTGACTACTTCTACATCTCCCTGTGTGCCGTTAAAGTTGGCAAAGATAAACGGCATGTCATAATCCGGAAGTTCTGTGCAATAACCACCGGCTTCTTTGCCTTCTGTGCTTAAGACATCCAGCATTTCCATATCCAGCATCTTGCGGAAGAACGCGCTGGTTTCCGGGGATAACTCATCATAGAATTTTCTGCCTGCTGCCAGAATGTCATCTGCCGTTCCCTGCGGTTTTGGATTGCCGGAGCGGAACTGCAGCTGATTGTCAGCAAAGCTCATCGGATATTCTTTGCCCAGGCGCTCTGCCTGAATGCGGTAGATGCGGTCTGCGACCGGCACCAGATATTCACGCACCGCGTGACGGAATTTTTCGACATCTTCTTTTGTATAGCAGTTACGCTGCATACGGTAATAACCCAGCTGGGTATAGCCATCGTAGCCAAGCTTTCTGCCCATGGTATCACGCAGTTTGGTCAGCTCATCATAAAGCCTGTCCAGATCTTCCTGATGATCTTTATACCACTGTCCTTCTGCTTTCCATGCTGCCAGACGTTCTTCATCATCTGTGCTGTTTTTAAACGGCGTCATCTGGGAAAGCGTATACACACCGCCCTTAAACGGAATCTGTGCAGATGCCAGCAGGTTCTCATATTCCTGTGCCAGGTCATTCTCTTTCTGCATTTCCGGAATGATTTCCGGTGAGAAGGATTTCAATTCCAGTTCCGCATTTGTGAACATGATCGTTCCGAACTCTTCTTCAAATTCTTTACGGAACGGGCTCTGCATCAGGGTCAGGATCCACTGCTGCTGATATTCCTGTAGCTGCGGCACTGCCTGGTTCCAGTATTTATATTCTTCTTTATAAAATTCCACACGGGTATCGATGGAATGGCGGATGGATGCCAGTGTTGACTGTGTCATCATATGACGTTCTTCCTGATCCATCTCAATGAAGACTTTTCTGGCTTCCTCATAAGATGTGGCTGCCTTCAGTGCCTCTGTCAATTCCTTAACCTTGTTGATCATGTCGTCCAGTTCCGGACGAGCATATGGCATTTCTGAAAATTTCATTATTCTGTCTCCTATTGTTAATTTATCTATCGTCTCTCAGTTCTTCTTCCCAATGGAAGCTTCCTGTCTTTTTGACATGGTCTCCGTAAATAGTCCGGAAATCTCTCTGCATAGAGATCACATGGAAATTGCGTGACTCCCAGTCTCTGCGCAGCGCATTTGATTGATAGGCATTTCCGTAATCGCGTTCTTCATCATCTGCCAACAGCATGAAAGCTGCACTCCGATAAGGATTATTGCTGATCGTGTACATATGCATACTGACATCTCCGCTGGCATTGCCAAAAGAAAGCACCGGCTGGCGTCCGATATCGCGGGCGATCTGTGCAACCTTATTCATTTTCTGATTCTGAATCAGCAGCCTGTCTGTACGGATCAGCTGGTCATCTGCCTGATATACATAGTCCAGACCATCTGCACCATTCTGTCCGCTGGCTTCTACTGCCACGTCCATTCCGATGATATTTTCATATGGAATATCAACATATCCTTCCAGCAATGTGCGGCAGATAAACCGATCACCCTCGCTGATGACATAGACCTCAAAACCATTGTCCTGCAGATATTTGATCACTTCCAGCATCGGAAGATAAAAGGCCTCTCCATATGTCATGCCGACAAATCCATCCACATCACGAAGCAGAATCTCGCTTGTCCAGTCTGCAAATTCTGTCAGCGTCATTCCAGCATACGCTTTTGCTTCTGCGTAGGCCTGCCGCAAATGGAAGTCAACCGGAAATGATTTTTGAAGGACAGATTCTCTGAGTTCCTGTCCGAACGCAAGCTGCTGGGCATCTGGAAAATAGGATGGATCCTTTAAGATCCGCCATGCCAGCATATAATAATCCAGACAGGTCGGACACAATTCTGCATAGAGTGTTCCATCCAGGTCGAACACCGCGAGCCGGTCTTCCACCGGAATATAATTAATAGAGGATTCGTTCGTGACGTCCTCTACATATTCGATCAGAAACTGTAAAGATTTTGCCTCCGGGTTCCAATCCGGAAAAACTTCTTCTTCCACTGCCGGGATGATCTCCGGGGCGGATGCCGTTTCCGGTTCCGGTTCTGATTTTTTTCCACAGGCAGCCAGTGAAAGGAGCACTGCTGCCATTATGATCACGGAAAGTATTTTCTTCTTCATGTCAGTTTTTTAGTGAGTTTTTCTATGTTTGCTATTTTTCAACCGCATGATTATACCCAATAACCCGGCCATTTACAAGGCGATGAAAACGCTTCTTTTGTCGCCTACTTTTCCAGTGTCTCCAGGATCTCCCCTACAAAGACCCAGTGTGGCTGCCACTGGCCGTCCTCATCCACCGGGTATACTTTCGGATTGGATGCATACATTTCCTGATACTCCGGGGCAATGTCTTCCTTTGCCATCTTATGCTGATAGATCTTGCGGCAGTAGAAAGTCAGTTCAGCCTCCTCATAGGTTATGCTCTCGCCAATCTGCACCGGGGTGAGCTCTGCTTCTTTGACTTTATCATGATCCCGTCCGGAAACTGTGCCCATAATGCCCAGTGCTTTCCTGTACTCCTGCGGGAAAAAGCTGACCGTGAAATATTCACTTTCCAGCAGCACATCCGTGGTATAGCGGGCCGGATGCAGGAACACTGTCACAATGGATCCGCCTCCCTGCTTTGCCCACAACGTTCCCAGACTTCCCCAGCCTATGGTACAGGAATTGAAATGATCTTTATTTCCGGCTGTTACCAGTCCCCATTGTTTCCGGAACATCTCAAATACTTTGTACTCTTTTTCTTCGTAATTGCTCATATCAAAACTCCTCTGATAAATCCAGGTTTCCTTACTATTCACTCTGCTGCGTGCAGATCTCAAAGCTGTCCGGCCATGCAGAAAAGAGCAGCGTGATCCCATATTCATTTGCCAGATCGATCGCTTTGTCTGTTGGCACTGCTTTTGAGACAAGGACAGGTATCCTTGCCATGATTGCTTTTTCTACCATATCGATCGGCACCCGTCCTGTCGTATACAGCATACATTCTGAGCGGTCCAGCTGATTGATCACGGCATATCCGACTGCTTTATCCAGTGCGTTGTGCCGCCCGATATCCGATGCGGTAAAGACAAGCTCTCCTTTATACATCAGATAGCAGGAATGCGTGCCAAATGTTTTTTTATGCAAGTCCGTGTCATGTGCAAAATACTCACTCAGGCGGAAAACATCGTCTGTCTTCCACTTATGCTCCGGCAGCTTTTCTGTTTTTGTAACGCTCGGTTTTAAATAAATCCGGTTTCCCGTGCAGCAGGTTGGCTCCGGGCGGTCGGAATCGATCAACTCTATTTCTCTGTTCAGGAAAACTCTCGCACGACTTGCTTCCTCACAGATATACAATTTATTCACATCGGCCATATCTGTGATGAAGCCTTCTGTTATCAGTCGTCCGATAACAAACTCGGAAAGATATTCCGGGACGCAGACAAGTCTGCCTGCCAGTTCTTCATTGACAAAGAGATCCATCTGATGCTCAATGATCACCATCTTTTCATCATCCTGTTCTTGGCCGTCAGGCAGATATTTCCGGGTGGTGATCACTTTCATATACTCTTGTCCGGTAAAACGATTATCGATCATGTGCACTTCCTCCACATGTTTTATTATGTGTATCTTATCACCCAAAGCTTGGAGGTGACAAGGGAAAGAGACCTGCCGTACTTGTCATGAAATCCGGAAGCAGTTATAATGGCAAAGAATTAAGGGGCATTAGCGCAGTTGGGAGCGCGCCACACTGGCAGTGTGGAGGCCACGGGTTCAAGTCCCGTATGCTCCATAAAAAAGGCTTCCCGATTTCTCGGGAAGCCTTGATTTTATTAGCTTTGTTATTGATTACTCAATAATTGTAGCAACTTTGCC
>JAZNHY010000048.1:0-7903 GCA_045577235.1 Lachnospiraceae bacterium | reverse complement strand
GCTTATTTTAGGAATCCCTACCGCTATTTCTTATGATGTTGTCAGAGTAGGAGACAGTTATGGCTCTGTTTTTGAACTTTTAAATGCCAGCTCTTTTTCCAAGATACTTGCTACACAGCCTGAGAAGATGGACTGGTGTGTAGAAGAATATGTGGAAATGCTGAAACGCATCCACAGCACATTGGTACCGGAAGGAAAACTCCCGGATCTAAAGGAAACATTTTTGGATTATGCGGATTTTCTGAAAGGGTATCTGCCTGATGAGCAGGTACAAAAACTACGCTCGTTAATTGAAGCAGTCCCGCATGATGACCATATGGTTCATGGTGATTACCATACCAAGAATCTGGAACTGCAGGGCGATGAGGTCCTGCTGATTGATATGGATACGCTGGCAGTCGGTCATCCGGTCTTTGAGCTGGCGTCCATGTTTAATGCATTTATTGGCTTTTCAGAACTGGACCATAACATAATCAAAGAGTTTCAGGGCTTTGACTTTGAGACATCTAAAACATTCTGGCATAAAGTCTTAGCAGCCTATCTGGGAACTGAGGATGAGGAATATATTCAAGCTGTAGAAAACAAGGTTCGGATCCTTGGCTATACGCGTCTGCTTCGCCGCGCGATCCGTCGTGATGAGATCAGTACAGAGCAGGGAAAAGAAGCATTTGAATTTCGAAAGAAACAGCTTTTTAAATTGCTTGATGAGACCGACACACTTCTCTTTGAATGGAAAGAGGAAAAAACAGAAGCTGCAAATGAGCTAGTAGTAGATGCTGACACAGAAAAACTGGCGGAAGTTAATGCATTTATCAGCCGTTATCTGGAGGCAGCGGAGTACTCTGTAAAGACCGAAATGGAGATACTGCTGGCGGTTGAGGAAATCTTTACCAACGTGGCATCCTATGCTTATAAAGAAGAGAAAGGAAAGGCGATTATTCGCGTCATGCTTTCCGAAAGGCCTTCTGCTATTACGATCAGTATCATTGACTGGGGCATTCCATATGATCCGCTTGCAAAGGAAGACCCTGATGTTACTTTATCTGCAGATAAAAGAGATATTGGCGGTCTGGGAGTTTTCCTGGCAAAGCAGGTAATGGATGAGATCGATTATGAGCGGACGGATGGACAGAATATTCTGACTATGAAGAAGATCCTTGCTTAATGAATGCTGATACTCCGAAAAAGAAACCAACTCTGTATAATCTTCTGATCTGGCTTGCCATTCTTGTCGGGCTTGTAGTTCTTTTTGTCATATTTGGAACCGATCAAAACGTAGTTTATATCTGTGGGAGCTTATCGCTTTTCTTTCTGGTAGTTCTGGTTGAACTTATCCTGACCTTTTTTAAACAGCTAAAATATAATCCGTATTCTTACAATACGATTTATTATATGGGGTTTGCGCTGTTTATTATTTCTATCTGCACAACCCTTATTGTTCTGACGGTTCGAATAGCATTATTCCCGTCAGTTTATTCTGTCAGAGAAATGCTGCATGGCTTACTTGATTCTGCGAAAAATTATATGATGATTTCTTCTCCGTTCATTCTGGTTTTTTCTATCGCATTATGTATTTCCAATATCTCACTGATCCGGCATGAAGGACGGCGTTTTGTCAATATCCTTGGAATCCTGCTGTCAGTTATCCTTCTGGCAGGGGAGGCAGTTATATTTGTCTTTGACCGGTTTGCCGTCGTGTCCGGAAGCATCGCCCAGATTCGTACACATGAGATTATTTTTAACCTGTTTGCGGGGATTTATTTGTACCTGGAATGCATGATGATCGGGACTATCATAGCAGATCTGATTGCGGCGCTTCACGATCCTAAAAAGGACAAGGATTTCCTGATCATTTTAGGATGCAGCATCAGGAAAGACGGAACACCGACGCCGTTATTAAAAGGACGGTGCGACCGTGCGATTGCTTTTTACCGGAAGCAGAAAGAAGAGACAGGTAAAGAATTGATCTTTATCACATCCGGCGGGCAGGGATCTGATGAAAGAATATCGGAAAGTGCCTGCATGAAACAGTATCTGCTGTCTCAGGGCATCCCGGAAAAACAGATCATAGAAGAGGATCGTTCCACAAACACCTTTGAGAATATGACTTTTTCTAAAGAAATCATACAGAAGACCGCTCCGGATGGAAAGGTTGCTTTTTCTACCACAAATTACCATGTGTTCCGCAGCGGACTTTATGCCAGACGTGTGAAACTTCCTGCTGTAGGTATGGGCGCACCTACAAAATGGTACTTTTGGCCAAATGCGGCTGTGCGCGAATTCATTGGTCTGCTAAAAGGACATAAAGGGAAACAAATCATTATCCTCAGCAGTCTGCTGGTGGCCTATCTGCTGCTGACTTTGTTTATATATCGGTAAGCAGAGTTCTTTCTTCTTCTGGAACAATTCAAGTTCCCTTTGTACAACAATAAAAACACGTCTATTAAGGGACATTTGCTTGAACTTTGAAACGTATAAAATTATAATTTAATTGCCGAAATAGGAGACACCGGTTAAACCGGGAGAGGAAATTTATGGAACGTCTGATCTGTTTTGCAGGTTTGATCATCGGCTATTTTTTCGGTTGCATAGTTGCGGCTTTCTTTGTCGGAACAGCAAAGAAGGTTGATATCCGAAAAAAAGGAAGCGGAAATCTGGGTACGACAAATGCGTTTCGTACCGTTGGTATAGGTGGTGGCATTGCGACCGGCGTGGGAGATATGCTGAAGGTCGTTATTGTTGTACTGCTGGTTTATTTTGTTGTCGTAAAAGGGTTTAAAGTCGATATCGACCGGATCCCGTTATACTTGTATACCGGATTCGGAGCGATTCTTGGCCATGATTTTCCATTCTATCTGCATTTTAAAGGAGGAAAAGGTGTTGCACCTTCTGCAGCGCTCCTTATTATGCTGGGCGATTGGAGGATGATCGTGATCGGGATCGTCATTTTCTTTGGTATCTGTTTCCTGACCCGATATGTTTCTTTAGCATCTCTGTCTATGATGACAGTGGAATGCATTCTTTTTATCGTTTTTCTGCTGACAGGTCTGATAAAAGTGAGCCGGGGATGGTATCCTGACTGTATTATCATTATGGTGCTGCTGACGATCCTTGTTTTCTGGACTCACAGGGAAAACCTGAAACGTCTTGCGCAGGGGAAAGAAAACAAGTTCTCCTTTAAAAAGAAAGCATGAAGAAAGTATTTGATGAAATTCCTTATATTGAAGGGGAGCATATCATAATCCGTAAAATTACAGACGAAGATGCCGAAGAATTACAGGAGATGATTCAGAGCAAAAAAGTGTATCGGTATCTGCCGACTTTTTTATTTGAGCAGCAATTTACAGATATCCATGAAATGATCCGTAAACTCTACGATAAATGTTTTGCTGCGAAAGAGTCCCTGATCCTGGCTGTCTGCAAGAAAAAAGACGGGAGTTTTTGCGGTCTTGCAGAGTATTATGGTTTTAAAGATGAGATCCATCAAGTCTGTATCGGGCTTCGATTGGTAGAGAAATGCTGGGGATGCGGGATCGCGACAGAGGCAATTGCCTTAATGGTGGATTATTTATATACGCAGACGGATATAGAAATCGTCACAGCCAGTTCCATGATAGAAAATGATGCATGTACCAAAGCGTTGAAAAAGAATGGTTTTTCACTGGTTAAGTCTGCCGCAGAGGAGGATTGGGGATATGACCATCCGACGCTGGCAAATAAATGGATCCGTTAAGAAAGCAGAAAAGAGGAAGAAAAAATGACATTAGGACCTATTCTTATTATTACATGTGCAGCTTTTATACTGCTTTGGCTGGTTTTTGCATTGATTTTCTATATATTTAAGGGGATCGGAATGTATACTATAAGCCGCCGCCGCCAACTCAGTGCCAGTGCACTTGCCTGGATTCCATTCATTTCTATGTTTAAACTTGGGCAGATCGCAGATGATGCAGTACTCAAAAAACGCGGAAGGAGGACCCATTACGTTGCTCTATATCCAATCTTTTTAATAGCAGGCGGCGTTCTTTCAGGCGTCAGTACTTTTTTAAATCTGGTTGCGATCCGCTTTTCACCGGAGCTCGTCGATTCTATATTCCGTGGAGAATTTGATATGCTGCAGCGAAATGCACAAGAGGCTGTTTCGGATCCTGTTTTCTACATCGGACTGGCGATAGCTGCAATCAGCTACATACTCCTGACTATTGCCTCTGTTTTTCTGAATGTCAGTTTATTTCACATATATAAAAGCTGCACCGGGAAATATATCGTGTTTTTTGTTTTGTCATTGGTGTTTTCATTCCTTTATCCGATCTTTCTGTTTGCAGTCCGCAAAAATGACAACCCGATCTGGTATCCGGCCGGCCCGGTACAGAATGAAACGGATCATTACGGAACGGAAAATACATATTAAAGAATGGGAGTATTATGAAACGGATTATGCTGCGCTCCGTCTATGATGCATTTGATTATGTTATGGCACATTATGCGCCTGCAGGGATGGAGAAAATGGCCCAAAAACAAGACACTTATGTGGTGATTTCCATTCAGGATACGCATACAGGGGGATTCGGGTTTGAATTCCGGACCAATAAATACTGCAAAGATGTTCTGACTCTTTATTTTGATGATACAGTGAAAGAAGTGGAAGGTGCAGTTTTATTTAATCAGGAGCATGCAAAGCAGATCATCGATTTTCTGCAGAAAAATAAAGCTGTAGAGACTCTTCTGGTGCACTGTTATGGTGGAGAATCCCGTTCCAGAGCGGTAGCTGCTTTTGCCACGAAAATGCTTGGGGCAGATAACTCCCGGTACTTTGAAACCGGGCATCCGAATCCGGTTGTATATGAAACCCTGGAAAAAGTCTGGAAGCAAAGAAAACGGTAGAGTCTGTTGAGGAAGCGACAATGAAAAAAAGAATTATCACGATCTTGTTAGCGATGGGGATCATCGGAGCATTTGCCGGCTGCAAGAGCAATCCGGACCCTGACAACGGAATAAGCGGGTCTGACGGAGCAGGAATGAATGCGGCAGATGATCAAAGCGGTGTTGAAACATTTTATTATGCATATCACGGGTCGATAGGCGGAGACTCTTATTCTTATTCCGTTACAACGGAGGATGGAAAGCATTTCCTGGTCTATGAGAGCATGTTATATCCGGATTACGGAGAATTGACAAAAGAAGTGGATGAAGCCTTTTTGGATCAGCTGACGCAGCTTTATAAGGACTGTCATCTGGCTGCATGGGACGGATTTGACAAGACCAACGAATATGTATTGGATGGGGACGGCTTTTCCCTTTCCATCACGTTTCGAGACGGACAATCACTCTCTGCTCACGGCAGCAACAGTACCCCGAAAGGCTATAATGAGTTCCGCGAGAAAATAGAAGCACTGTTTTCCCCTCTGAAGAAGGAAATGCTGGAAGCGAAAAGACAGGAGAAGATAGAGGAAGGAATATCAGGAAACCTGGATTTTATGATGGTCAATTTTCTGCAAAAAGGATCATCTGGAAGCGACCAATATGAGATTTTTATAACAAAGCCGGGTGTCAGAGAGACAAATTTTGATGTACGCATTTCTTCTTATAGCGGCGAACTGCTTCCGGAAGGGACCTATCAGTATTATGAGGCTGTGGAAGAAGATAAGATCGATTTTGCCCAAGTCCAGGCTTTGATTGAGAAATATGATCTGATCACCTGGTACAATTATGATGAGACGGATGAAGATTATGCCAATAAAGAATGGTTCCAGATGAGTTTTGGATTTGATGACGGAAAGACCCTTAATGCAATGGGCACAAAACACCCGGAACACTATGAAGAGTTCCGAAAGGAATTCCTGGAGCTTATCATACAGATGTGCTCGCAGCTGGAGAACAAGCAGTAATAAAAAAGGAAAGTCTTTTAAAAGACTTTCCTTTTTCTCAAGAGAAGCCTCAAACGGGACTTGAACCTGCGACCCCTTCATTACGAGTGAAGTGCTCTACCGACTGAGCTATTGAGGCTTATCGCGCGTTTCCGCGGACTAAAATAAAATAGCACATCATACATGATTTTTCAATGATAAAAAAACTTCATACAAAAATCACAAAAAAGTATTAGCACTCTCATTGAAAGAGTGCTAATATAATACCAGAGAGTTTTCGTTTTCATAACGAAAACGTAAATGATGACAAAAAGGAGTGATCGACATGAGCAAAGAAAAGGGAAGCTTATCGATAAACAGTGAAAACATATTCCCTATTATTAAAAAATGGCTGTATTCGGATCATGATATCTTTCTGAGGGAGCTTATCTCTAATGGTTGTGATGCTATAACTAAGCTTCGGAAATTGGAGATCATGGGAGAATATCAGTTCCCGGAAGGAAATCATTTTTCTATTCAGGTCATTGCAAATCCGACAAAGAAAACCTTAAAGGTTATCGATAACGGAATCGGTATGACAGCAGATGAGGTCCGTGAATATATCAACCAGATCGCATTCAGCGGAGCTACAGACTTTTTAGAAAAATACAAAGATAAGGCAAATGAGGACCAGATCATCGGACATTTCGGACTGGGTTTTTATTCTGCTTTCATGGTTGCTGATAAGGTGACCATTGAGACCCTTTCCTATCAGGAAGGTGCCAAGGCCGTCTATTGGGAATGCGATGGCGGCACCGAATTTGAAATGAGCGATTCCGATAAAACGTCAGTTGGTACGGAAGTGACACTGTATCTGAACGAGGACTGCTATGAATTCAGCAATGAATACCGCGTAAAAGAAGTACTGAATAAGTATTGTTCCTTTATGCCGGAGGAAATCTACTTTGTCAATACAGATGCTGTCGGAAAAGAAACCGAAGGAGAAGAGGAGCCAAAACCGGTCAATGAGACACATCCACTTTGGACCAAGCATCCGAATGAGTGCAAAAAAGAAGACTATATTGATTTTTACCGGAGAGTCTTTAACGATTATAAAGAGCCATTGTTCTGGATCCATCTGAACATGGATTATCCGTTTAATTTGAAGGGAATCCTTTATTTTCCGAAGATCACGAATCAATACGACAGCATTGAAGGAACAATTAAACTGTATAACAATCAGGTGTTCATTGCGGATAACATCAAAGAGGTGATCCCGGAATTCCTGCTGCTTTTAAAAGGTGTGATCGACTGTCCGGATCTTCCGCTGAACGTTTCCAGAAGTGCACTGCAGAATGATGGATTTGTCAGCAAGATCTCCGATTATATCACTAAAAAAGTGGCTGATAAGCTTTCCGGTATGTTTAAGACCGATAAAGAAGAATATGAAAAATACTGGAATGACATTTCTCCGTTTATTAAATTTGGCTGTCTGAGGGACGAGAAATTTGCGGAGAAAATGAATGATTATGTGCTGTTTCAGAATCTCAGCGGCAAATATCTGACATTTAAGGAGTGTTTGGAGGAGAATAAGGAAAAACATGAAAATACCATCTTTTACGTATCCGACAGACGCCAGCAGGGACAGTATATTGATATGTTCAAAAAGGCAAAACTGGATGCAGTCTATCTGGAACATGTGATCGATACCAGTTACATTTCTCAGCTGGAGATGAAGAATGAGGGTGTGCAGTTCCTTCGGATTGATACCGATCTGGACCGCGTGTTCCGCAAACGGACATCAAAAAAAGATCAGGCAGAACTGGATGAGAAAGCCGGAAAACTTCAGGAGCGGCTGAGGAAACTGACTGGCAAGGAGAAACTGGAAGTATCCCTGCAGAATCTGAAAAATACAGATGTATCCTCCATGCTTACTGTTTCAGAGGAAAGCAAGCGAATGGAAGACATGATGATCCAGATGGGCATGATGGGTATGGACAATACGGAATTTGAACAAATGCGCACCCCGGGAACACTGGTACTGAATAATAATAATG
>JAZNHY010000047.1:0-1901 GCA_045577235.1 Lachnospiraceae bacterium | reverse complement strand
AATGGCCGTGCTATCAAGTCCAGACTTTGGTCACCAAACCGTGTAGACAGGATCGACGAGCCGGTCAATGCAATTTTCTGGATCATGAAAGACCCAACCATTCCTCCAGTTGTCAGATTGAAAGGCGCTTCATTGGCAGCTGTTATGGGAGCAACCCTGGCAACCAAGAGAAGTTCTGCTGAAAGACTGGCACCGGGTGTGGATCCGGACGCATTGGTTGTTGAGCCTTATGCAAACCCATTCCGTACATATCCGCTGGCAAATGATTATGTGAAGTTTAAAAAACTGGTGGAAGAGAAGAACGTAGACTGCTATATCATCAACACCGGAGATTTCTTCGGCAAAGACGTCACAAAGCATGTCACGCTGGGTATTCTGGAGGCAATTGTTGAGAAGAAAGCAGATTTCAAGCAGTGGGGTCCATTCGAAGATATTGAGATCTTTGAGCAGGAAGGCTATGTGCCAGATCTTTCTGATGAGAAATACATCAAAGCTTTGAAAGCAAGAATGAATGACCGCCTTGATTTTGTACAATCCAGAAATACCTTTAAGGATGGTTATGATAAGCTTCCGGAAGATGCTCTGGAAGCAATCCAGAAAGTGATTGATTGTCTGAAATAATAAAAATAATTTATTGTCCCCTGCTCGATATTAAAACCTGCAGGGGACAGTTGCTTTTATACACATAGCGGCAAGTTTTAGGCCACGTAGAACATCATCAGCCGCAGAGGAAGATAGGAGGTTCCATATATGGAGCAGAATAAATCACCGTGGCTGAAAGCCCTGATAAAGTATTTTGAAGAAGGATGTAAAAAAGAGGCTTCCAGCGTTGGAGTAGAGCTGGAACAGTTCATTGTGGATTCAGATACACATCTCGCAGCTCCTTATGCCGGAGACAATGGTGTGCGGGAAGTGACAGAAAAACTCATGAAGTTTTATCCAGATGCAGAGCCAATCATTGATGAAGATCTTCTTGGTTTTCTGACCAAAGATTTTTCTATTACTTTGGAGCCAGCTGCTCAGCTGGAGATCAGTATTTTCCCGATGAAGACAGTGGAATGTTTGGGAGAAATCTTTCTGGATTATGAAAAAAACCTAACTTCTGTTCTTTCTTCTATGCATCTGAGGGCTATGCCGGTTGCCACGCAGCCGGAAAGTCACGTGGATGATCTGACAATGATTCCAAAAGAACGCTATCGTTTGATGGATATGCACTTCCAAAAGATTGGCAAGGGCGGGAGAGAGATGATGAGAGGTTCCTGTTCTACGCAGGTTTCCGTAGATTACACCTCAGAAACAGATTTTCGGCGTAAAGTACAGGCAGCAACATATTTTGCACCTGTGCTGATGATGCTGACTGACCATGCAAACCGGTTCCAGGGAGAAGATCTGCAAGGTTTTCTGAAACGTTCTGATATTTGGGAACGTACGGATCTGGTTCGTTCCAGCATTCTTCCGAATGTATTTTCTCCGTCTTATGGTTTTGCGGATTATGCCCAGTTCCTTGGAAATATCCCTCTTATTTTCCGTATGAATGAGACTGGATATGAATATACCGGCTTTCAGACTGTGGCAGAATTATATGCGAACAAGGAACCTACAGAAGAGGAAGTTCTTCATATCCTTTCCATGGCTTTCCCGCATATTCGGCTGAAACACTATCTTGAGGTACGCGTTGCAGATGCCATACCGGCACCATTCCTGATGGGATACTGTTCACTGGTGAAAGGGCTTCTTTATAACGAAGATGTTCTCTCTATGGTTCAGGAAAGGATCAAGTCAGAAAACATCACAGAACAGTCAGTCAAAGATGCGATCATAGGTTTGCGAAAAGATGGATGGAAAGGGAATATCTATTCCCGTACTGCGAAAGAAGCAGCATTAGAAGTATTGTCACTGGC
>JAZNHY010000046.1:0-8564 GCA_045577235.1 Lachnospiraceae bacterium | reverse complement strand
GTCTGGATCGTACGGATCGTATCTGTCTGTCCGGATTCCGTCATAACTGCTGGAGGAATATTAAAGGTGAAAACAACCGTACAATCCCCCTCCTGTTTCAGTTGCCTGATCGTATCAAATAACAGCTGATGTCCAATGTGGTTTCCATCAAACTTTCCGATCGTGATGATTGCATTCTTCAGTTTTACATTTTTCAGATCTGAAATGATTTTCATACGAACATTTTCTCACATTTAAAGTAATTATCTTTTTTGCTAAAACGATAGACCGCGTAGAAGTTTTGCTCGGTATCATATACACGGAACTTTTCGCCATTTTCATAGGAATCTATTGGAAGAAATTCCTCCGGCTTAAGCCAGTTTCCGTAGATCAGTTTTTTTACAGCCTCTTCTTTCGCGAAGATTGCTTTATATTTTTGCAGAAAAGAATCCACTGGAATCAGATGTTCCCGGAGGGCATCCATTTCCATATATTGTTTTGCTTCTTCCAGCGTAATAGCCGTGGAAAGATCCAGACCGCTGGTGCGGGTCCTCTCCAGGCTCTCCATGCAGGCAGGCACCGATAACCTGGCACCGATATCCTCACACAGGGTCCGAATGTAGGTCCCTTTTGAACAATTGACCGTAAAGAAAGCTTTGACCGGATCCTCCGGGTCATCAAACCCCGAAACTGCTATCTGATCAAAGCCGTAAATGGAAACCTTTCTGGCTTTTCTTTCTATGGTTTTTCCCTTTCTGGCCGCATCGACCAGTTTCACACCGTTTACCTTGACAGCGCTGTACATCGGCGGCATCTGTTCAATTTCTCCGATAAATCCCTCTATCGTCTGCGTGATCCGTTCTGGAGACAGTTCTTTTTTTACTTCCGCCGGATCCATTTCCTCCAGGGTCTTTCCGGAAATATCCTGGGTGTCGGTTTTTCTTCCAAAAAGCAGTGAGGCACGATACTGCTTATCTGTATCCATAAGCATATCTACAAGCTTCGTGGCTTTTCCGATACAAATTGGCAGAACGCCTTTCGCGTCCGGATCCAGTGTCCCTGTATGTCCGATCTTATCCTCCCCGGTCAGTTTCCGGATCTGATATACGACCTGAAAAGAAGTCATTCCTGGTTCTTTATTAATATTCAGGACACCATTCATCATAACCGTTTTTCAATTTCAATCAGCAGCGTCCGAATACAATCGTCCAGCGGGCCAGGCATGTTAGCTCCCGCTGCACGTACGTGTCCACCGCCGCCAAACAAAGCTGCTACTTCATTTACATCAAACGGATCGTTGGAACGAAAGCTGACCTTAATATCCCCAGCATTTGTTTCATAAGCAAACACAGCAACCTCAACACCTCGCGTTAAACGCAGCTGCGGCACGATTCCTTCCAGATCTCTGGTCGTAACATGAAAGTCTTCCATTTCTTTCTGGGTCAGCGTAGAATAAATCACTTTTCCGCCACAGGTCAGTACACTTTTCATGACTGCATAACCAAAAACCCGGTTCTCATCATAAGTCCTGGCATAAAAGCTTTCATCAATGACCTCATCTGTCGGAATGTCATATTTCATCAATTCTCCGGCGACCATCATCGTCTGCGGAGAAGTCAGACGGTACTTGAAAACGCCGGTGTCATAAATAATACCTGTATATAACGCAATCGCAATATCCCGGTTCAGTTTATCCGGTTCCAGGAAACCGTACAGTACTTCACATGCCGAAGAAGAATCTCCTTCTACAAAATTTTCATCAGCATAATACGTGTTGGAAAAATGATGATCAATATTGATCGTGCGTTTAGCGGCATGAAAATACTTTGCGGCCTGTCCGATCCGCTCCAGATTGCTGGCATCTAAACAGATCATCAGATCGTATGGTTCATGATCCGGATAATTCGAGTTGATCTTATCAAAATTGACGATGTATTTCATTTTTCCTGCAGGCGGCTCCAGATATACATCCGCTTTCACATCAGGAAAATTGATCTGCAAATATGTATACAGCCCAAGCACAGAGCCGATACTGTCTCCATCCGGACGGATATGTCCCGTAAGACATACGCTCTTTGCATCTTTCAGTAAGTCTTTAATGCTCAATGCCGTTTACCTCATCAATCTTCTTCATCATTTCCATCGCATCCTCAATAGAGGTATCCATGATAAACTTCAGTTCCGGTGTATTTCTCAGATTCAGTCTGTGTGCAAGTTCCCGTCTCATGAAACCTTCTGCGCTTTTCAGACCTTCTTTCGTCTTCTGACGATCTTCATCTGTTCCCAGAACAGAAACATAAACCTTACATGTTTTCAGATCCGTTGCGGCATCAACCGTAACGATACTGGTGAATGGATGAATACGCGGATCTTTGCTTTCACGAATGATCTCCGAAAGCTCTCTCATGACCTCATTATTGATTCGAATGTTTTTTACTGAATTTTTTCTCATCGATCTTCCTTCAAAATCAGTTCCGCGGAACTTCCTTCATGATATAGGCTTCCATCAGATCGCCTTCTTTGATATCAGAGAATCCGTTCAGAACAATACCGCATTCAAATCCGGAACGTACTTCTTTTACGTCATCCTGGAATCTCTTAAGAGAAGCGATAGGGCCTTCAAAGAGCAGCTCCCCATCTCTGGTCAGTCTGACTTTCGCATCACGGGATACCGTTCCGTCCGTTACATAAGAACCTGCGATAATTCCAACACCGGAAGCCTTAAATGTCTGACGGACTTCAACATGACCGGTCACTACTTCTTCATAGATAGGCTCGAGCATACCCTTCATGGCTGCCTCTACATCATCAATTGCATTGTAGATTACGCTGTAGCGGCGCATATCTACTTTTTCATGCTCAATGGTGTCTCTTGCAACAGCGTCAGCCTGTACATTGAAAGCAATAATGATTGCATTCGATGCACTTGCAAGTATTGCATCAGACTCATTGACATTACCAACGCCAGAGTGAATAACTTTCACAACGACTTCATCATTAGAGAGTTTCTCCAGAGACTCTTTAATTGCTTCCACACTACCCTGTACGTCTGCTTTGATGATGACCTCCAGTTCTTTCAGTTCACCAGCTTTCATCTGATCAAACAGATCATCCAGATTCGTCTTCTTCTTGGTGCCGGCAAGCAGTTTCTTTTTATTCTCCTCGATAAATACCTGAGCAAATGCTTTGGCATCTTTATCATTATCATAAGCAACAAATACTTCACCGGCATTCGGAACACCATTCATACCTGTGATTTCCACCGGTGTGGATGGCCCTGCTGAAGTAACTCTTTCTCTTCTGTCATTCACCATAGCACGGACTTTACCATAGGCTTCGCCCATTGCAATGTGGTCACCAACTTTCAGAGTACCTTTCTGCACCAGAAGTGTTGCTACTGATCCACGGCCTTTATCGATCTTTGCTTCAATGACAAGACCTCTTGCTTTTCTGTTCGGATTTGCTTTCAGTTCCAGGATCTCTGTATCCAGGATCACCATTTCCAAAAGGTCCTGAATACCTTCACCGGTCTTAGCAGAGATTGGAACGAAAATGGTATTGCCACCCCAGTCTTCCGGAACCAGATCATACTCGGACAGTTCCTGTTTGACTCTGTCTACATTGGCGCCCGGTTTATCTATTTTGTTAACAGCCACGATCACATGAATTCCTGCAGCTTTTGCGTGGTTAATTGCCTCCACGGTCTGCGGCATGACACCATCGTCTGCAGCGACTACAAGAATAGCCACGTCGGTTGCCATTGCGCCTCTTAAACGCATTGCAGTAAATGCTTCGTGTCCCGGCGTATCCAGGAAGGTGATCTTGTCACCGCTCGGAAGCTGAACCATGTAAGCACCAATGTGCTGTGTAATACCACCAGCTTCTTTCGCGATCACGTTAGTCTTACGGATTGCATCCAACAGAGATGTTTTACCATGGTCAACATGTCCCATAACGCAGACGACCGGAGCTCTTTTCTCCAGAAGTGCCGGATCTTCCTCTTCTTCTTTGAGAAGTTCTTCAATGTAATCAACTTCCACTTCATGCTCGACCAGAATATCCATATCAAGACAGATACTTTCTGCCGTTTCAAAATCCAGAGTGTCATTCACGGTAAGGATCTGTCCAGCGAGGAACATCTTTTTGATCAGGGCAGCTGGCTGCATCTTCAGTTTAGCAGCAAAATCTTTCACAGAAATAGTCTCTGGAAGCGTAATGACTTTGATCTCTTCTTCCTTATTTTCTTCTGCCTGTTTCTGCTGGCGCTGTGCAGCTTTTTCATTTTCCAGACGGTCAAATTTATCGCCGTGCTGTTTATCATTGTGTCTTTGCTTGCCGCCTTTTCCTTTTCCTTTGGAATCAGCAGCAGGCTGATTCTGGGCAGGTTTTCCGCCGCCCTGCTTCTGGTTCTGGCCGCCTTTATTAGCGCCCTGTCCTTTGTTTGGACCGGCGTTCTGCTGTCTCTGTCTATCTTTGTTTTTATCTTTTGATGGACGGCTGACCTGAATATCTTCTACAGAAACAGTGCCTTTAACGATTTTTTCACGTAAAGACTTCACTGCTTCACTTTCTTTAGCCTTTGCAGGTTCTTTCGCTGCTTCCGCAGCAGCTGGCTGCACTTGCTCCTTTGGAGTTTCTGCCTTCGGTGCTTCTGCAGTCTCCTGTGGTTTTACAATTTCCTTTGTTTCTTCCTGCTCTTTAGCGGCTGCTTGTTCTTTTGCTGCTTCCTGTTCTTTTGCTGCAGCCTGCTCTTTCTCGGCTAAAGCTTTTGCTTTCATCTCTGCCAGCTCGTCATCAGGGATTCTATCTTTTGCCGGACGCACTTGACTAGGCAATGGTCTCTTTACAACCTCTTCATCGCTAGGTTTTCTGTCTCTTGCCGGACGCACCTGACTTGGCAAAGGTCTTTTTGGTTTTTCCTGGCTGCGCCGCTGTTCATCGCGCTGTGCTCTTGCCATCGCACGGCCTTTTTCTGAATTCGAATGCTGTGGGTTAAAGACGGCTATGATCTTCTTTTTCTTCTTTGGCTCTTCGCTCTCTTTCCCCTTTGCCTCAGCTGCTTTCTTTGCTTCCACTTTGGCTATCTGCTTTCCGCCGTCTTCTATCTTTTCACCATCTGCAGTTCTTGTCGGAACTGTTTTTGGTTCTTCTTTTGCAATAAAATCAGGCACTGCGACTACTTTGATCTCAGGTTTTTCTGCCTGTTCCGTCTGCTGTGTTTCTTTCTTCCCGAACTTTTCTCTGACCAGATCGATCATGTTTTCCGGGCACGAACTCATATGGCTCTTTACATCGGCGCCCTGTTTCTGCAGGAATTCCACCAGGACTTTATTTTCGATGCCAAGCTCTTTTGCTAAAACATGTATTCTCAAATTTATTCCTCCCGTCTGTTATTGCGCATCTACTTTCTTTAAAATGCTTTTGGCAAATCCTTCATCCGTTACCGCGATACTCGCTCTGTAAGCTTTTCCGATTGTTTTACCGATCTCTTCTTTTGTTCCAAAAAATCGTATCGGAATGTTTCGGTATTGACACATGTCCGAAAAATGTTTTTTTGTATTGTCTGATGCATCTTCCGCAATCACGACCAGATACGCTTTCATCTCTTTGACCGCTTTCTCTGCCAGATACTCGCCGCTTACAAGTTTTCCGGCTTTCATGGCGATCCCGAGCTGAGATAGTATTTGTTTAAAAGGCAAGCTTAGATTAGACATGTGTTAACTGCGCTTCCTTTACTCTTCTTCCGGTGCGGACTCTTCATTTGCCTCCGGGTCGTCTGTTTCGCCATCGTATTCAGACCCGTAGAATTCATCTGCATCTTCTGCAGCTCCTTCAAAATCACCTTCATAGATCTCGTCCAGGATATCAGCCGCCTGTGTCTCATTCAGGATGTCGATCTTGAATCCTGTCAGACGGGCTGCCAGACGGGCATTCTGTCCTTCTTTTCCAATTGCGAGAGATAACTGATAATCCGGAACAATAACCGTAGCAGTCTTCTCTTCATCATCTGCAAGAACAGAGATGACCTTTGCAGGGCTCAATGCATTCTCAATTAAAATAGCCGGGTTATCAGACCAGTTGATAATATCGATCTTTTCTCCCTTCAGCTCCGAAACGACAGCATTTACACGCATACCATTCATTCCGACGCATGCTCCGACCGGATCTACGTCCGGATCATTTGACCATACTGCCATCTTGGTACGGCTGCCGGCCTCTCTTGCAATAGCAACGATCTCTACTGTTCCATCTTTTACTTCTGTCACTTCAGATTCGAATAATTTGCGAACCAGTTCAGGATGAGTGCGGGAAACCAGGATGCGAAGAGATTTTTTTGTATTCTTCACTTCCAGAACATAGACCTTAACACGTTCTCCGATTCGCAGTCTTTCGGACTTGACCTGTTCATTCTCATTCAGGATACCATCTGCTTTTCCGAGGTTGATCGTAATGCTCTGATCATTAAAACGCTGCACAACTCCGGTTGCGATATTCTTCTCCTTAGCCAGGAATTCCTCGTAAACATTGTCTTTTTCCCGTTCTCTCAAATTCTGCATCAGAACATTCTTTGCGTTCTGAGTTGCGATCCGGCTGAATTCTTTGGATTCAGCCGCCAGACGGACCACATCGCCCACCTGACACTGTGGATAGATTTTTCTTGCATCCTGCAGAGAAATCTCCAACAGTCCATTTTCAATCTCGTCTACAACGGTCTTCTCCGCATAAACGAAAAACTCTCCTGTCTCTTCATCGACTTTTGCAAAGACATTCTCAGCAGCCAGAATGCTGTCTTCTTTCTTCTTGTATTGGTTTTTATAAGCGGTAACCAATGCATTTTCGATTGCGCTGAGAATAGACTCCTTGCTGATGTCTTTTTCTTTTTCCAGGATTTCCAGTGCTTCCATTAATTCGCTTGCCATATTATTTCTCCTTTATTATTTGTGCAAAGTGTCCTTTACATAATTACCATTCAAAATACTGTTTCACCGTTGCTATTGCCTTTCTGGCAATCGTAACCAGTTCTTCTTTTTCATCTCCCACATCAACTGTAAGGGATTCTGCAGAATAACCCTTCAAGTCGCCAATCAGAGTTTTGACTTTTTCTGTTTTTTGTCTGCCTTTTTTATCGAACTCACCCGGGATTATAAACTCCATTGGCTGGAACAGATGAACCTCTACCGGTTTATTCAGGTTTCGTTCAAAATCCCGCTCTTTCTTCAATGCCCTGGTCAGTCCCGGAGAAGATACTTCAAGAATATATGCATCTTTAATATAATCTTCCTGATCCAGTACTGCTTCCAGCGCACGGCTGATCCGTTCACAGTCATTGATATTTATCCCGCCTTCTTTGTCAATATAGGCTCTTAAATACCAATCGCTTCCCTCTCGGACGTATTCTACATCCACGATCTCGTAAGAATATACATTCCCATCCTCATCCGGTCTATTGCTTTCTTCTTCTATGATCGGCTTCAGCAGCTCTTCTGTTCTTTCTTCTATCTTCATTTTTTATTCTCAACAATTGAGCGGGCCCTTCGGGTCCGCTCAAAAAGTTTACTATAGTTACTGCGTAAGTATAACTGTTTTTTCCTTTATTTGCAAGCAATTTCAGGCAATTTCTTTCTCTTTTGCCTCTAAAACAGCCTTTGCAAGCTGGTCAGCACAGCTGGTGCCTTTACCTGCGCAGTCATTGCCAAGCAGGATCTCAGCAATTCTGTCTGCCTTCATTCCATCCACAAGTTTTGCTACTGCTTTTGTATTACCCGGGCAGCCACCCATAAACTCAACGTTTGTGATGACTCCATCATTGATGTCAAATTGAATGCCTTTTGCACATATTCCTTTTGTAATAAACTGATATTTCATTTTATTCCCCTCCACTATATTCTTTGATTAATATTACAAAGAAGATTTTGAAATGTCCAGTTTTTTTATCAATAAAAAAGTTCCCATAAAGGGAACTTTTTGTGCAGCTCGTAGGAGAATTGAACTCCTGATTCCGCCTTGAGAGGGCGGCGTCTTAACCACTTGACCAACGAGCCAGAACGTACTTCGATAGTATAAGGGAACGCTTTCAAAATGGCAAGGACTTTTTATCCTATTTTCACGACCCCATTATACAGGATCCTGAGCCGATATTCCGGGAACTCCCTATCGATATGAATGTGTCCGGCAAACCATTTTTCAAAGACAACATTTTCCATAATAAGATCCAGGAACCGTTCCACACTGCTGTCATAATTCACGAAATCAGAATATGCTTCAAAAACTGTCCGGCGGACTTTTTCCGGAATTGTATGGGTGATCACATAATCAACCTTATTCCCTATTTTCCCCAGATTGTCAAATGCTTCCTGAAATACTTCCTTATCTGGTTCTTCCTGCGGCCACCAGCTTTCGCCTTCAACACGAAAGATCTTATCAACGCTGGTAGCCCCTCCCATGATGAAAAAGCGGATCCCATCAATGGTAAAAATCTGACCATTCATCAAATACAGAATGTGCTCCCTGATACGGCGCACTTTTCCACCATTCCATTCTTCAATCGGATAGCGTTCCAGCGCATCATAATTTTCATGATTGCC
>JAZNHY010000045.1:0-4429 GCA_045577235.1 Lachnospiraceae bacterium | reverse complement strand
TAAATAATAGAATAGAATTCCCAAAGAAATCTGTCTTCACTATGAAGGCATCATCGAATCAATTAAGAAAGGTCATCCTCAGAATGATTTCTTGCTGCACGCGCGATCGGAAGCAGCATCCTTGTCTCATTCTTATACTCCTCAAATCCCGGTTTGGATAACTGTTTTCCATCTGCCAAAGGAATACTGACTGTCAGGAAAAGCACGGTGTTTGCAATTGCCCCGGCCAGAAAATACCAGCGGAACGGCAGTACACAGCATGCAGACAGAGCGACCGTCCACCACATACAGATCTCGCCCAGATAATTTGGATGTCTCGAATATTTCCAGAGTCCGATCCGGATAAACGAGCCCGTTTTCGTTTTGCGGAACTTGTGCATTTCTTTGTCAGACAGAAACTCTAACAGGACAGCTCCCACAGAACAAAGGAAAAACAGTACAGACCCGATATTCCCCTCCACATCACTGCGCATAACGATCACTGCAGGCATAATACATCCATAGACGATCAATGTCGGAACCAAATGAATACCCGTAAAGTTAATGAATGGATACCATTTTCCAGCCTTCTTCTCGTATTGCGTATATCTCCAGTCCTGTGCCGACAGGTTTTTAAACGTATATGCCCAGTTGCCGGTCAATCTTATTCCCCAGATCCAGACTGCCCCTAAAAGAAGAAGCTTTGCAAGGGTCAGTTCCTGGCCTAATGCAAATAAGGTAAGGATCACTGGCGGCTGCACACTCCAATACGGATCATATACAGAAGCATTGTGAAAAATGCTGCTGAAGATGAAAACAAAAATGGTTGCTGCAACATCTGCCAGCAGCAGGTTCAGCCAATAAGCAAATGGAAGAAAGCGCCACACGAGAACTCCAACCACTGTTGCCAGAATATAGATGATGGTAATAATAAAGAAGCTAAAGAATCTGTTTCCTTTCATCATTCTGCCACCTGTTCCGGAAGTTTACAGATATCGACCCACCCCAGATAGCCGGAGACTTCCTCCAGTTCCGGAATGGAAAGTTTCACTGCACTGTTATCACTTCCACAGGCAGGATAGACAAATTCGAAACGTTTTAAAGATTCATCGAGATAGACATCCACCCCTTCGTTAATGCCGAATGGGCAGACGCCTCCGACATCGTGTCCGATAAAATCATGTACCTCGTCAAAAGAAAGCATCTTGGCTTTCACATGAAAGGTTTCTTTAAATTTCTGATTGTTGACTTTTGCATCGCCGGCACAGACAATCATAACTGGTTTTTCATTCACTTTAAACGTCATGGATTTGGCAATCTTCTCCGGCTCTGTTCCAACAGCTTTTGCAGCCAGTTCCACCGTGGCGCTGGACACGTCAAATACCATGACACGGTCGCCATAACCTTTTTCTTCCAAGTATGCTTTCGCTTTTTCCAGTGCCATTACTCTTCCTCTTCTTTCACTTCTTCGGATTCCTGCGTTTCTGCCTCTTCATCCGGTACTGATGGCTGTTCATCTGCAGCAGGTGGTTCTTCCTCTTCCTTTTCTTCTACGGTGTAGGTCTCCCAGGATGAACCATTTTTATTCTTAGCAGCTTTCTTTTCCGCTAAACGTTTTTTATTATACTCTACTGTTCCCACTGCGCCTGGACTCAGGACAAGTTCAAAATCCGGTGTCCAGGATTTTCTTGCCAGACGAATTCTGTTGATAACTAACAGTACAAATGCTCCGGCAAAAACAGCTACGGATAGAAGCTGAGAAACAGCAATATCTGTATTCCAGAGCATCAGGGAATCCGTCCGCATTCCTTCGATCCACGCTCGTGCAAGTGCATAAGATCCCAGATACCACAGAGATACTTCTCCGTTATACTGCTGGAATCTGCGGAAGATCATGATCAAAATGAAAATGAGCAGACAGATCGCACTTTCATACAGGAATGTTGGCGCGACCTGAATATACTGTACGCCGTCTACTGTCACCATGTTTTCCCGCATCAGATCCGTAATTATGCCGCCTACTTCATCATATTTGATCTGCATTGCAAAAAGCGAATCCGTATATTCGCCAAAGGCTTCTCTGTTAAAGAAGTTCCCCCATCGCCCGATGGCCTGAGCCAGGACCAGACCAGGCGCGATCGTATCGAAAGCCCGCAGGAAACGGATCTTCTTCACTTTGCAAACTACAAATCCGGCAATCAATCCTCCTATCACACCGCCATAAATAGCCATGCCGCCGCCACGGATGTTGATGATCTCCGCCGGATTTGCCAGATAGTAGTCCAATGTAAATAACACGTAATAGATCCTGGCGCCGATGATACCAAAAATGATCACGGCTATACCCAGATCGATATAATCATTTGTGTCCTGATGGGATTTTTTAGCGCCTCTCATGGCAACAACTACAGCCAGGACCATTCCGATCGCTATGATCAAACCGTAAAATGCAATCGTAAACCTGCCAAATATACTGAATGAACTTGGAAAATAACCAAGGCTGATTCCAATATGGGGAAAAATAATGCTGGCTGCACCAGCAGATTCCATTAACATAGTCTCTCCTTATACGTTAAACCGGAACAGGATGATATCGTCGTCCTGCACTACATAATCTTTGCCTTCCATACGGATCAGGCCTTTTTCACGTGCGCCACTGTAAGAACCAATCTCAATTAAATCATGGTAATTCACTACTTCTGCTTTAATAAAACCTTTTTCAAAATCCGTATGGATCTTACCTGCAGCCTGCGGTGCTTTCATTCCCTTTGTGATCGTCCATGCTCTGACTTCTTTCTCTCCTGCAGTCAGGAAGCTAGTTAAACCAAGGATGGAATAACTTGCCTTGATCAGCTTATCCAGGCAGGATTCAGAAAGGCCCATATCCTCCAGGAACAATTGTTTTTCCTCATCATCCAGCTCCGATAATTCTGCTTCCATTTTAGCAGAGACGACAAATACCTCCGACCCTTCTTCTTTGGCATATTCACGGACTCTTTGCACATTTTCATTGGAAGCGCCGTCATCTGCCAGATCATCCTCTGAAACATTGGCTGCGTAAATGACTGGTTTATCCGTCAGAAGATTAAACGTTTTCATCAACTCTGTCTCCTCTTCATCCAGTTCCAGCGTTTTAGCCAGTTTTCCCTGTTCCAGATGAGTTTTGATCTTTTCAAGGAGCGCCAGTTCTGCTGCCAAAGCTTTGTCATTTCGTGCACCGCGGACTGTTTTGGATATCCTTCTTTCCAGTATCTCTATGTCAGAAAAGATCAGTTCCAGATTGATGGTCTCGATATCCCTTACCGGGTCTACACTGCCATCCACATGTACAACATTATCGTCCTCAAAACAGCGTACGACATGTACGATCGCATCTACTTCCCTGATGTTTGCAAGGAACTGGTTTCCTAAACCTTCTCCTTTGGATGCTCCTTTAACAAGGCCGGCAATATCCACAAATTCCACCGTCGCAGGTGTGATCTTCTGGGAATGATAAAACTCTCCCAAAACCTGAAGTCTCTTATCCGGAACGAAAGCGATCCCGATATTGGAATCGATCGTACAGAACGGATAGTTTGCACTTTCAGCACCAGCCTTAGTCAAAGCATTAAACAACGTACTTTTTCCGACATTCGGAAGTCCGACGATACCTAGTTTCATTTTTATTTATATCTCCTTTATTTTCAGGACCTATGATATCCTGTAACACATCCAGAAATTATAGCATTCTGGCTTGATCCGCTCAATAGTTTCAGTTTCCTGTTTTTTTCAGTCACTTTCAATCTTTTTTATAAACTTTGCCGGTACCCCGCCAACAACAACATTTGCCGGCACGTCTTTTGTAACAACAGCCCCGGCAGCGACCACAGAATTATCTCCAATTGTAACTCCCCCGGTTATTGTTGCATTCGCGCCGACCCAGACGCGCTTTCCTATATGAATTGGTGCTGGATGCAGCTGCTGTCTTTTTGCAGGATCCATATCATGATTTAACGTCGCTAGTACAACGCCATGCCCGATCAGCGCACCATCGTCGATGGTAATTCCTCCCTGATCCTGAAACTTACAGTCAGAATTAATAAATACATTATTGCCAATCGTGATATTCTTACCGAAATCCGTATAGAAAGGCGGAAACAGTCCAAACATTTCTCCTACCGGTTTTCCGATCAATTGGGAGAAAAGCTCTGCCAGTTCCTCCGGCTCGTGATATTTAGTATTGATCTCCATTGTGATCTTTTGTGCCTGCCGGCTGTAATAACGCATCAGTTCGATCACTTCCGGATCTTCGCCAACCGTATCTCCGTGGTTAAAATGCTGTAGTAATTCATTCAAGTCCATAATCGCTATTCTCTCCACTCAATTGAAAATGTCACGGAAACATTGCCTTCTCCAAATGCTTCCAGCAGTACGTCCTTTGTAGCATCAGGAATCTTTGCAAGCCTGGTGA
>JAZNHY010000044.1:0-3962 GCA_045577235.1 Lachnospiraceae bacterium | reverse complement strand
ATTTCTTACGGACCACACTGCTGACAGAATCTGCCTGTTTGCAAAGAACGACACGGCAGTTTTTCTTGATGATCCCTGCTTTGGTCGCTGCGATCTTTTCGATCGTATCACCCAGCTCCTCCGTGTGATCTAAGCCGATGGCGGTAAAAACAGCTACGTCTGCAAAATCGATCACGTTGGTGGAATCCAGTTCTCCGCCCATACCGACTTCAAACACAACAATGTCGCACTGATTCCGTTGGAAATAAACAAGAGAGATGGCTGTATTCAGCTCGAACTCAGTCGGCTTATCTTCCATTGCATCCGCAAATGGACGGATGTAAGTGGTGATCTCTGCCAGTTCCTCATCCGAGATATTACAGTTATTGATCTGCATCCGTTCGTTGAACACTTCAATATAAGGGGATGTAAACAATCCCACCTTATACCCTGCTTCAATCAGAACAGATGAAAGAAATGCGGCTGTTGAACCTTTTCCGTTCGTTCCGGTGATATGGATAAACTTCAGTTCTTTCTGCGGATTGCCGAGTTTGTCCATTAATTCCCGGATTCTTTCCAAGCCAAGCACGGAGCCTTTCCAGTTGATACTGGCAATGTACTCCAAAGTTTCCTGATAATTCATATTAATTACCTTTTTTTAAAAATGCATCAATTGGATCTGTATGTATGTATTCCGATTTTGCACTTTTTTTCATACAAAAATATAATATCCGAAGATATTGATACTTTCTATAATCATTTTACTCATTTTGGAAGTTTTGTCCACTTATTTTCCAATCGTAAGATGCAAAAAGGACGCTCATTTGAGCGTCCCTTTTTGCTTGATACTTAAGGATCCGATATGCATCAGCACATCTTCATCGAATTAGCCCTGTACTAACTTCTTAGCTGCCTCAGCTGCTGCAGCTGCGTCGTCTGTGTAGCAGTCAGCGCCGATCTCATCAGCGAATTCCTGAGTAATAGGAGCACCACCGACCATGATCTTGAACTGGGAACGGTTCGGAGCTTTGTTTAAAGCTGCCACGGTGTCACGCAGAGATGGCATAGTTGTTGTTAACAGTGCGGAGCATCCAACGATGTTGACGTCCGGATCAGCTGCTGCCTCGAGGAATTTCTCGATCGGAACATCGACACCAAGGTCTACAACTTCGAAACCAGCGGATTCGATCATCATGATGACAAGGTTTTTACCAATGTCATGAAGGTCGCCTGCAACGGTCCCCATGATCATTTTGCCGATTGTTGCGCTGTCGCCTGCTCCAAGGTGAGGTTTAACAACATCAACGCCTTTCTTCATTGCACGTGCTGCAACCAGCATTTCCGGAACGAAGATCTCGTTGTTTTTGAATTTCTCACCAACAACACCCATTGCATCGATCATACCTTTGTTAAGGATCTCCATCGGGTCGATACCCTCATCAAGAGCTTCCTGAACTAACTGTGGAACGATCTTAGCTTTTCCTGTTTCGACTGCCTGAGCAAGTTCTTCGATTTTTGACATAATTTTGTCCTCCTATAAGATAAAAATTTTATATTAAGGCACTTGGCCTTATGGACAAATTAGTCAACCGTTTTTCTATCTCAGCTCTTTACAGGTCCGAATAATTCTTCTCTGTAAGCTGTGATATATTCCATACAGTAGTCATCCATGCCCAGAAGAGCTTCTGTAGCATAAACAGCACCGATCAGGTCTCTGTTCAACGGATCGAAGATTGCGCTGTCAAGGCCGGCATTCATAGCCAGGACCATGAAGCAGAGGTTCACGATCTTTCTGTATGGAAGGTTGAATGAAATATTTGAAACCGCACCGGTGATGTGGATCGTCGGATACTGATCTTTGATCTTTGTCATCACCTCAGCGAGGTTTGCCATAGCATCATCGGTTGTGCAAAGCATTTCAACCAATGGATCAATGTGGAGACGGCTAGGATCGATGTTGTACTTCTTAGCCTCTTCCATAATATGATCAAATACTCTAAGTCTGTCAGCTGCGCTCTTTGGAATACCTGTGTCATCACAGCAAAGAGCTACGCATTCCCACTTAGTATCAGCGATTACCGGGAAGATCTTAGCGATCTTGTCACCTTCGCCGGAAACAGAGTTTACAAGGCCTGGCTTGTTGCAGAACGGCAGAGCGCCAAGGATGGAATCCGGGCTCGGGCTGTCCACTGCGATCGGAACATCAGTAACTTCCTGAACAAGGTCGATAAGCCAGTGTAAAACTTCTACTTCTTTATCTTCATCTACAGATGCGCAGACATCAATATAAGTTGCGCCTGCATCAGCCTGTTTTTTAGCAAGATCTCTGATCCAGTCAGCGTTTCTTTCTTCGATAGCTTTTGCGACCGAAGGAATGGAACCATTAATTTTTTCCCCAATAATAATCATTTTTGCTTTCCTCCTGTGTGTTGATGTTAGAACACATACATACAACGTAATTTTATTATAGTTTTTGTTATAAATCTATAACTTTTTTGACCAAAATTATAAAAAATATTTGTGGGTTTTTGGTTATTCTGCCCTTCGTTCAAACGCCGGGAAATGGATAAAGCTCCTGCGGTGGATATCCAGCATCCCGTACTCTTTGATCGCCTCGATATGCGCCTTCGTCCCATACCCCTTATGGGAGGCGAATCCATACTCCGGATAGAGCTTGTCATATTCGTACATGATCCTGTCCCTGGTCACCTTGGCGATGATGCTGCCGGCCGCAATGGATACGCTTTTTGCATCTCCTTTGACAATACCTTCCTGCGGGATCAGGATCTTAGGGATCGAAACAGCATCGGCCAGAATATAATCCGGCTGCGGATCCAGAGCCGCGATAGCTTTCTGCATCGCCAAGAAGGTTGCCTGCAGGATGTTGATCTCATCGATCACTTCCCGCTCCACGATCCCGACACCAACGCTGACGGCTTTCTCCATGATCTCGTCATACAGCGCTTCCCGTTTCTTTTCAGAAAGCTTCTTGGAATCATTCAGGTATAGGATCTCCCGTTCCGGATCATCCAGAGAAAGGATCACGGCGCCAGCGACTACCGGTCCGGCAAAGGGGCCTCTTCCGGCCTCATCCACGCCGCAGATCAGGCGGCAGTCCGGATGCGCTCTCTCGTAGACCTTCATGCCTTCGATGCGTTCCCGCTCCAGCCGCAGTTTTTCTGCTTTTTTTTGCTCAGCTTCTTGCTTTTTTGTCATGAAGCAATATCCTCATCTTTGATATCCGACAGGTCGACAGAGATCAGCGTGGAAACACCCTTCTCCTGCATCGTAATACCATACAGACGGTCTGCTGCCTCCATTGTGCCTCTTCTATGTGTGATCACGATAAACTGCACTTCATTGGACAGTTTATGCAGATACTCGGCAAACCGGGTGATATTTGCATCGTCCAGTGCAGCCTCGATCTCGTCCAGGATACAGAACGGCGACGGTTTCAGGTTCTGGATCGCAAACAGCACAGCGATAGCCGTTAAAGCCTTCTCTCCGCCAGACAGCTGCAGCATGTTCTGCAGTTTCTTTCCAGGCGGCTGGGCGATGATGGAAATGCCGGCATCCAGCACATCCACATCTTCTTCCAGTTCAATGCTTCCGGTTCCGCCGCCGAACATCTCCTTAAAGACTTTGGAGAACTCTGCACGGATCTTCTTAAACTCTGTATTGAACTGGGTCCGCATCTGCTTATCCAGATCCCTAATGATCTTGACCAGGTCGGCTTCTGCCTTCTGCAGATCCTGATACTGGTTGGTCAGGAAATCATACCGTTCTTTGACTTCTTTATATTCATCGATCGCACCGACATTGATCACGCCAAGACCGCGGATGGAAGCTTTCAGCTCGTTGATCTTATCGCGCATTTCCTTGACATCCGTCAGGGATTCATCCCGAAGCGGCAGTGCGTTGTTATAGGTCAGCTCATACTCATCCCAGATATAGCTGGACCGGTTTTCAAACCGCTCTTCCAG
>JAZNHY010000043.1:0-4418 GCA_045577235.1 Lachnospiraceae bacterium | reverse complement strand
TGCTCCTCAACCGTAGAAGGGCGGCGGGAAGCGCGGGCTGCCTCGCGTGCGGCTGCCAGCTGTTCCTCCCGAGTTGGGGCCTGCTGCGCAGAATGGGATGTCTTTCCGGAGCGTACTGACCGGGCTACACGTGATGAGCGGCTGCTCTGCGCAGAGCGGGATGTCTGTCCTTCCTGAGAAGTTTGTCCTTCTTGTGCTGCGCGGGCAGCTTTGCGGGCCATGCGCTCCTCATGATAGGAAACTTCCTCAGACAGATCTTCCCCATATGGGTCGTAAGAATCCCAGTTATCGGAATCGTAGGTGATGCGCTTGGTGGAAGCACGCAGATTTTGAACATTGCCTGATGTAGTCAGGTCATATTCATCGTGGCTGCCATCAAATGATGAAGCGCGGCTGGTGCCAGAAACCGAAGAGCGGCGGCCAGCAGCTGCCGGGGTGACATCTGTTGCGCGATCCGGCCAGGTCAGATCGGATGTGTCTTCTTTTCTGGAGCGGCGCATCGTGTGATCTAAAGGGATTGCATTGCCGCTTTCTTCTAAATATATTTTCTGAATTTTTGGAGAAGCGCCCTCTATCGCATCTGCCCGGCGCGCGTGGTTTGCGGACCTTGTAGTGTCTGCAGCGTCCATACGGGCAGCACGGGAAGCGCCCACGCGACGGGCACTCCTGCGTCCTAAATCATTATTGTTTTGTCTGTGTGGTCGTCTTTCCATTCGTTTCCTTTGGGCGCGCCATGTCATGGCATTTGCGCTTTTCTTGTCAGCAGAGTGTTCTTGCGCCTAATCCCTAAACGCGCCATGGCGCGCTTCCTTACGCGATATGCAAAATTGCGACGGCCAGGTTGAAGTAGATCAACAAGGTCAGCGCATCTACGATGGTTGTGATGAACGGACTGGACATAACGGCAGGGTCAAAGGCAATCTTGTTAGCGACCATCGGCAGCACACAGCCGATCAGCTTTGCTACTACAACGGCGCAGAACAGAGCCAGGGAGATGACGCCGATCATCAGGACGGTGCCCTGATGCAGGATCATCATCTTGCCAAAGTTCACGATAGCCAGCGTAACGCCGCACATCAGGCCGACGCGCAGCTCTTTCCAGATAACCTTGAAAATATCGCGAAATTCCACGTCCTCCAGAGACAGGGAACGGATGATCGTAACGGAGGCTTGTCCGCCGCAGTTACCGCCGGTGTCCATCAGCATAGGGATGGAGCCGGTCAGGATGATCGACACGCTTAAGGCATCCTCAAATTTGGTGATGATCAGCGATGTAAATGTCGCTGAGATCATGAGGAAGAGGAGCCATGGGATACGGGCCAGGAATGTCTGCCAGACGCTGGTCTGGAAATATGGCCGGTCACCAGGACGGATAGCAGCCATCTTTTCGATATCCTCGGTTGCCTCTTCTTCCATGACGTCCATAGCGTCGTCGATGGTGACGATACCGACCAGGCGGTTTTCATCGTCGACCACTGGCATAGCCAGCAGGTTGTATTTGCTGAACATCTGCGCCACATCTTCCTTGTCGGTGTGGGTGTGGACGGAGATGATGTTGGTTTCCATGATGTCTGCTATGAGATCGCTTTCTTCTGCCAGGAGCAGGTCCTTGGCGGTCACGATACCCAGCAGAGTACGGTTGTATTCCGTGACATAACAAGTGTAGATCGTCTCCTTGTCCACACCGGTCCGGCGGACGCGGGTCAGGGCTTCGGATACGGTCATATTTTTACGCAGACTGACATACTCGACAGTCATCAGGCTGCCGGCGGAATCATCCGGATACTGCAGGATCTTATTGATCATGGCGCGGGTGTCTGCATCGGTGTTGGCCAGGATCCTTTTGACCACGTTGGCCGGCATCTCATCGACCAGGTCGGCAGCATCGTCCAGGTAGATCTCATCCATGATGCTTCGGATCTCGGAATCGGAGAAGCCCTGGATCAGGTGGGTTTGGACGTCGGTATCCATTTCCACAAAGGAATCAGCCGCCAGCTCTTTTGGCAAAAGCCGGAACAAAATTGGCAGACGGTCTTTGGGGAGGTCATTTAACAGAGCCGCGATATCGGCGGGGTTCATTTCGGAGAATGTTTCTCTGATCTGAGCGAATTTTTTGTCTTCCAGGAGTCCCAGAATTTCTTCTTCTGTTGGTATGGTGTTGATAATGTTTTCCATAATCTTGACCTCCTTCCTGTAGTAATTCGATGATGCTGAACTTCAAAAAAATTCAACAAAAAAAGACGTGAAACTTTTACTTTTCACAAAAATATAATAGCTTAAATATATTGAAAAAACAATACAAAAAGTATATGATAATCATACACTACTTCGTTAAAGTGCGAAGTTTATTAGTTATCGAAAGGAGAACAATTATGGGACTTTTAAGTGCAGCTTTAGGTGCGTTAGGCGGAACTCTGGCCGACACATGGAAAGACTGGTTTTACTGTGAGGCATTAGACAAAGACACTCTTATGGTCAAGGGTGAAAAGATGATCGGAAACCGTTCTTCCAACAGACGGGGGAATGATAATATTATCTCGAACGGATCAGGTATCGTCGTTGCAGACGGACAGTGCATGATCATCGTAGATCAGGGCAAGGTCGTTGAGATCTGTGCTGAGCCTGGCGAATTCACATATGACACATCCACAGAGCCAAGCCTTTTCACAGGCAGCCTTGGTGAAGCTATTAAAGAAACATTTGCATTATTAGGAAAACGTATCGGCTACGGCGGAGATACCGGACATGATCAGAGAGTATACTACTTCAACACCAAGGAACTGATCGACAACAAATTCGGCACACCGAACCCGATCCCATTCCGTGTAGTAGATTCCAAGATCGGTCTGGATCTGGATGTTTCCGTCCGCTGCTCGGGCGTATACTCCTACAAGATCGTTGACCCGATCCGTTTCTACACCAATATTGCCGGAAACGTATCTGACGTTTATAAGAGAAGTGAGATCGATGAGCAGTTAAAGACTGAATTCATCAGCGCTCTGCAGCCGGCATTCGGACAACTTTCTGCACTGCAGCTTCGTCCGAACGAGATCGTAACTCATAACAAAGAATTAGAAGATGCTATGAATGCACAGCTGTCTGAGAAGTGGGGCGAGCTTCGTGGTCTTCAGGTCGTCAATGTTGCTCTTGGCAGCGTGACACTTCCGGAAGAGGATCAGGAACTCATCAAACAGACCCAGCGTGGTGCAGCTCTCTCCAATCCGAACCTGGCAGCAGGCGTTATGGCTGGTGCTACCGCAAACGCAATGGAGAATGCAGCAAAGAACGAAGGCGGCGCAATGAACGGCTTAGTTGGTGTTGGCATGGCTATGAACACCGGCGGCAATACTGTTGCAAGTCTGTTCCAGCAGGGTGCTGCTCAGCAGCAGGCAGCAGCTCCAACTGCAGCAGCTGCATGGACCTGTCCGGAATGCGGCCAGCAGGCTACCGGCAACTTCTGCGCAAACTGCGGAACCAAGAAACCGGAGCAGGCAGCAGGCGGATTCTGCCCGAACTGCGGACAGCCGGTACAGCCGGGCGCTAAATTCTGCGCAAACTGCGGACATCAGTTACAGTAAGACTAAGTACATAGAAAGGCTGCAGCAACCCTTCCGGGGGTTGCTGCAACCATCTTTATATTAGGAGAAAATTATGGCAGATATTCAGGAATATAAATGCCCTAATTGCGGCGGCATCCTGACCTTTGAGCCCGGAACGCAGAAGATGAAATGTCCGTACTGCGATTCCGAGATCGATGTGCAGGCGCTGGCGGACTATGACAACGGTCTGAATAATTTCTCGGAAAAAGATGAAATGCGCTGGGAGACCCCTGGCAATGTCTGGCATGAAGGTGAAACAGAAGGTATGCGTATTTATGTATGCAAATCCTGTGGTGGCCAGATCGTAGGGGATGAGAACATGGGATCGACGGCCTGCCCGTTCTGCGGCAACCCGGTCGTGATGATGGGACAGTTCTCCGGCGATCTGAAACCGGATCTGGTGATCCCGTTCAAGCTGGATAAAGAAGCAGCCAAGAAGGCATATCTGAATCATATCGGAAACCGGAAACTGCTTCCTAGCCTGTTCACCAACAAAAACCATATTGATGAGATCAAAGGCATGTATGTGCCGTTCTGGGTTTTTGATACCGGTGCAGATGGACGTATGCAGTTCATGGGCACGCGGATGCGTGTCTGGGCGGACGGCAGAAACCAGTATACGGAGACGCAGTACTTTGATGTTTACCGTGAAGGCCATATGGAATTTAAGGGACTTCCGGTGGATGGCTCCTCCAAGATGCCGAACAATCTGATGGAATCGCTGGAGCCGTTCGATCTTTCCGAGGCGGTGGATTTCCAGACCGCGTATCTGTCCGGCTATCTGACAGACCGGTACGATGTGACGGCAGAAGACTGCAT
>JAZNHY010000042.1:0-11777 GCA_045577235.1 Lachnospiraceae bacterium | reverse complement strand
GTGGTATTTCTGGAAATCGGGCAGGATGTGCATCTCACCGGAGGGAGCCTTACAGAGGCAGTTAACCGTGGTGTGGCCTTGGGTTATAAAGAAGGATATCTGCGAAAATCAGTTGTGAAAGATCCGCTGATCCGGGAAAACACGAATGATAATACCCCTGCTGTGATTCATTCGGAAATCGTAGAAGGAGAACATGTAAAGATCACATTGGCACCAAAGGGCTTTGGCAGTGAAAACATGAGCAAAGTATTTATGCTGAAGCCATCAGATGGAAAAGAAGGTGTGCGGGAAAAAATAGTCTCTGCAGTAAAAGACGCCGGACCGAATGCCTGTCCGCCGATGGTAGTCGGCGTTGGCATCGGCGGGACGTTTGAAAAATGCGCACTGCTTGCAAAGAAGGCATTGCTGCGGGAAACAGGCAGACCTCATCCGGATGCGCACATTGCGGATCTGGAACAGGAAATATTGAAGGAATGTAATGAGCTGGGAATCGGACCTGCCGGACTGGGCGGAAGCAACACAGTACTGGCTGTCCATATTGAGACCTTTGCAACACATATTGCCGGCCTTCCGGTGGCAGTAAATATCTGCTGTCATGTGAACCGGCACTGCACGAGAGAGCTATGAAAAAAACTATCACAACCCCATTAACGGAAGAAGTGGCAAAGACCCTCACGGCAGGAGATATCGTTTCCATTACTGGTGTGGTTTATTCCGCCAGGGATGCGGCACATAAGCGTATGACAGAAACCCTGGCAGCAGGCGGGGATCTGCCGTTTGAGATCCACAATGCCGTTATTTATTATCTGGGACCGTCTCCTGCAAGAGAGGGGCAGGTGATCGGTTCTGCAGGACCGACTACGTCCGGACGGATGGACACCTATACGCCGCAACTACTGGAATTAGGACTTCGTGGCATGATAGGAAAAGGGAAGCGTTCGGCAGAAGTGATTGAAGCAATGAAAAAGACAAATGCTGTTTACTTTGCAGCTGTTGGCGGAGCAGGCGCTCTGCTTTCCAAACACATAACAAAATGTGAGGTCATTGCATATGATGACCTGGGAACCGAAGCAATCCATAAACTTTATGTGGAAGATTTTCCGGTTATTGTTGTGATCGATCGCAAAGGGAATAGTCTGTATAAATAAAAGGGGATAAAACATGACAATCTATGAAGAGAGCCTTCAACTGCATTACGAAAAGAAAGGAAAGATCGAGATCGTTTCCACCGTTCCGGTGAAAGATGCAAAAGATCTGTCTCTGGCATATACACCAGGTGTGGCACAGCCTTGTCTGGAGATCCAAAAAGATCCGGAAAAGGATTATGAATTGACAAGACGCTGGAATTTGTGCGCAGTCATTACAGACGGCTCTGCAGTTTTAGGACTGGGGGATATCGGACCAGAGGCCGGCATGCCGGTCATGGAAGGCAAGTGTGTGCTTTTTAAGGAGTTCGGCGGTGTAGACGCTTTCCCGATCTGTGTTGATACAAAAGATGTGGATGAATTTGTCCGGACAGTTCAGCTGATCTCTAAGAGTTTTGGCGGGATCAATCTGGAGGATATTTCTGCTCCGCGCTGTTTTGAAATCGAAGAAAAATTAAAAGCAGTCTGTGATATACCAATCTTTCATGATGACCAGCACGGAACAGCCGTGATCACGTTAGCGGGAATTGTGAACGCACTGAAACTGGTTGGTAAGAAAAAAGAAACTCTGAAAGTTGTTGTCAGCGGAGCCGGGGCAGCTGCAACAGCAATCACAAAATTGCTGTTAAATTATGGTATTAAAAATATCATCATGTGTGACAGGAAGGGCGTGATCGTTTCCGGAAGAGAAGATCTCTCAGCACATAAAAAGGCAATGGCAGCAATCACGAACCCAAATCAGGAGAAAGGGCAGCTTTCCGATGTCATCAAAGGCGCAGATGTTTTTATCGGGGTATCCGCACCGGGACTTTTGACCAAAGAAATGGTCTCCTCTATGGGAGAGAACGCTATCGTTTTTGCATGTGCAAATCCGACACCGGAAATCTTTCCGGAAGAAGCAAAAGAAGCCGGCGCACGTATTGTCTGTTCCGGCAGGTCTGATTATCCGAACCAGATCAATAATGTTCTTGCATTTCCGGGTATCTTCCGCGGGGCTTTTGATGCAAGAGCAAAAGAGATAAATGAAGAGATGAAAATTGCTGCTGCTTATGCGCTGGCTAACCTGATCACAGAGGAAGAACTGGCTGATGACTATATTATTCCAAAAGCTTTTGATCCGCGTGTAGGAGAGGCAGTGGCAAAGGCTGTCGCTGAGGCGGCAAAGACAACAGGAGTTTGCAGATAAATGGTACTGAAGAGATATTTTGGTACAAAAGATTTTTATAAAGCTGTTTTTCGGATCATGCTTCCGATCCTTCTCCAGAATGTGATCACGACATTCGTGGGTCTTCTGGATAATATCATGGTCGGACAAGTTGGCACAGAGCAAATGTCCGGCGTTGCAATTGCAAATCAGATCCTTTTTATTTTTAACCTTTGTATTTTCGGCGGAATCTCCGGCGTGGGTATTTTTTCTGCGCAGTATTATGGGAAGCAGGATTATGAAGGCGTCCGGTACACAATGCGGGCAAAGTTTTTTGTTGCTGTCGGCGCATCGGTCCTTTTTGCACTGGCCTTCCTGACAGCCGGAGGGGCTCTGATCTCCTCTTTCCTTCATGAAGGAAAAGAAGGTCTGGATCTGGCGCTGACCTATCATCATGGTATGTCTTATCTGCATATCATGATGCTGCAGATGCTTCCGTTTGCGATCTCGCAGGTTTATGCATCTACTCTGCGTGAATGTAACGAAGCCATGTTCCCGATGAAGGCGAGCATCGCTGCAACCCTGATCAATCTGGTTGGAAATTATATTTTGATCTTTGGTCATTTTGGCGCGCCGAGAATGGGTGTGGAAGGAGCAGCTGTTGCAACTGTGATTGCACGATTTGCAGAGCTGGCTATTCTTCTGATCTATGCGCACCGCCATACAAAACGGTTTGTGTTCCTGCAAGGCCTGCTCCGTTCTTTGAAGATTCCAAAAGAACTGGTCAAGAATATTGCCAAAAAAGGGACACCGCTGCTGATCAATGAGGTCCTCTGGGCAGCCGGAATGGCGCTTTTGAACCAATGCTATTCTGTCCGTGGACTGGAAGTCGTATCTGCAACTAATATTTCTTCTACCATCTCAAATCTCTTTCATGCATCGGCCATGGCAATGGGATCCACGATTGCTATCATGATCGGACAGCATTTGGGAGGAGGCCGGCTGAAACAGGCGGAAGAAGATGATAAGAAACTGATCATGCTTACCATCCTGATGAATATTGTTCTAGGCGTGATACTGGCGGTTCTTGCCAGACCTTTGGCCAATATTTATAACACGTCAGATTCCGTGCGTGCACTTGCCGCTAGTCTGATGAGGATCATCGCATTATATCTGCCGTTTATGGCGTATACAAATGCCTGCTACTTTACTTTGCGAAGCGGGGGCAAAACGATCATCACATTTTTGTTTGACAGCTTCTTTATCTGGGTCGTATATGTGCCGGTGGCGTTTTGTCTGGTGCACTTTACAAATGTACCGGTCGTACCGGTGTTCTTTATCGTAAATGCGATCGAAGTCCTGAAATGCTTTGTCGGATTCTTTATGCTGCGGTCAAGAAAATGGATCGTAAATTTGGTAGGAACAAAAGAAACATCGTGATATAATATCACTTATTATTTTTTGAAACAGAGGGAAAAACAATGAACCTGATCATTCCAGAACACTATGATCCGAAGCTGACTGTGCGTCAAACGCAGGAAGCTATCAAGTACATCCGCGATACGTTCCAGAAAGAATTTGGGCAGCAAATGAATCTGGAGCGGATCTCTGCACCGTTATATGTCCGGAAAAGCTCCGGCCTTAATGATGACTTGAGCGGTGTGGAACGGAAGGTTTCTTTTGATGCAAAAGAACTGCCAGGAGACGAACTGGAGATCGTCCAGTCTCTTGCAAAATGGAAACGGTGGGCGCTTGGCCATTACGGCTTTCAGCCGGGAGAAGGCCTTTATACCAATATGAACGCCATCCGCCGGGATGAAGACCTGGATAATCTGCACAGCATTTATGTAGATCAGTGGGATTGGGAAAGAGTGATCACAAAAGAACAGCGGACGGAAGAAGTTTTAAAGGATACGGTCCGCACGATTTTTAAAGTCATTAAACATATGGAACACGAGGTCTGGTATAAGTATCCGGATGCCGTTTATCATCTGCCAAATGAGATTACCTTTATTGATTCCGAAGAACTGCGGCAGAAATATCCGGAACTGTCTGCTAAGGAACGGGAAAACGAGATCTGCAAAGAAAACGGTGCCGTCTTTATCATGCGTATAGGCGATAAGTTAGGAGATGGCAAGCCGCATGATCTGCGTGCCCCAGACTACGATGACTGGCAGCTGAACGGAGATATCCTGTTCTGGTTCGAACCATTGCAGCAGGCTTTTGAAATTTCTTCCATGGGCATTCGTGTGGATGAGATCAGCATGAAAGAACAGCTGGAGAAGAGTGGTCATATGGAAAAACTAGAGCTGCCGTTCCATAAGATGATCATGAAGAAAGAACTGCCTTATACGATTGGCGGCGGTATTGGACAATCACGGCTTTGCATGCTTCTTTTGGGCAAAGCGCACGTGGGAGAAGTGCAGGCTTCCATGTGGCCGCACGGTATGCGTGCAAAATGTGAAGAGGCGCATATCATGCTGTTGTAAAACAGAATATATAGAATTATGGGAATCAAAAAAATCTTTAATAAAGTAATGCGAAAAGGATTTCAGCTTGTGACAGGGAGCCCTCTGGCACAGGAATCTGTTCGGAACACAGACAGCCAAAAGGCTATTGCAGACGGGATCGATGCAAACGAGATTGCGCTTGCAAGATGTGCAGCTGCTGAAGGCTGTGTCCTTTTGAAAAATATCGGCCACACGCTTCCTCTGCTCAAAGAGGAGGAGGTGGCCGTTTTTGGCCGATGCCAGAGAGATTACTTCTATGTCGGATATGGCAGCGGGGGCGATGTGAATCCGCCTTATTTGATCAGTCTGATGGATGGAATGGATCAGTGCGGTGCTTCTTACGATAAAAAACTGGCAGAAATCTACCGTACTTTCTGCGAGGATCCGAAATATGCGGCAGACCCGGGCTGGTGGGGACATTGGCCGATGAGTCATCCGGAAATGCCTGTGACCAAGGAAATGGTAGAAGGAGCAGCGGCATCCGGGAAAAAAGCATTGGTCGTGATCGGAAGAGCCGCCGGGGAAGACAGGGAAAACACGCTGACACAAGGTAGTTATTATCTGACAACTGAAGAAACAAATCTTCTGGATCAGGTCACATCTGTTTTTTCTTCTGTGATCGTGGTTTTAAACATCGGCAATATCATGGATATGTCCTGGACTGCAAAATACGGTGATAAAATCTCATCTATTCTGATCGCATGGCAGGGAGGCATGGAAAGCGGCAACGCTCTTTGCGATGTTCTGTACGGAACAGAGAACCCTTGCGGCAGACTGTCTGATACGATCGCGTACAATTATGAGGACTACAACACCGCAGAAAACTTTGGCGGAAAAGAGTATAATGATTATAAAGAAGGGATTTTTGTCGGCTATCGGTATTTTACATCTAAGACAAAAGACAAAGTCCTTTATCCGTTCGGATTTGGTCTCTCTTACACTTCTTTCCAAAAGGAAGTGCTTGCGTTTGAAGCACCAAATGACTCTTCTGCAGACAAAGACACTAAAATCTGTGTTCGTGTGAAAGTAACGAATACAGGAGATGTTCCTGGTAAAGATGTCGTCTTGCTCTGGTGCAGGCAGGCAGAAGGAAGATTGGAAAAGGCTTCTTTTATCCTGGCAGGTTTTTCCAAAACGAAAACACTCCAGCCGGGAGAGGCAGAAGAGATTGACCTGGAAACGAGTGCCGGATACATTTCCTCCTATGATGAGGAGAAGAGCGCATTCCTTCTGGAAAAAGGCAGCTACAGATTCTTCATTAATGATGACGGTTTAGAAGAAATGGAAGCAGGGTCATGGACTGTCTCGGCAGAGATGATCACAGAGCAGTGTGAAAAGGCAATGACAAATGAGGTAGATCTGAAACAAAGGATCTTAGACCGCTTGCCGCAGGAAAGCACAGATTCGCTGCTTTTAAGTCTGTCTGATAAAGAACTGGAGGCAATGACCCGGGGACACGGGATGATGAATTCTGTGCTTGGGGCAAAAGGAAACGCCGGCGTTTTTGGCGGGATCCTGGAGAGCCTTAGGGAAAAAGGAATCCGTCCGATCGTTTGTGCGGATGGACCTGCCGGAATCCGGCTTTCTGCAGACTGTGCACTCCTGCCTTGTGGAACGGCACAGGCCTGCAGCTTTAACACACAGCTAATTGAAGATCTGTATGCTCAGGTCGGAAATGAGATGGCAAAGAATGGCGTAGATGTCCTTCTTGGCCCGGGAATGAATATTCACCGCAATCCGCTCTGCGGCAGAAACTTTGAATACTTCTCGGAAGATCCTCTGTTGTCAGGAAAGATGGGAGCGGCAGTAGTCCGTGGCGTTCAGCAAAGTGGAAGGGCAGCGTGCCCGAAACATTTTGCCTGCAATAATCAGGAAACGCATCGAAACATCAATGATGCACGTGTCAGTGAACGTGCTCTGCGGGAGATCTATCTGCGTAATTTTGAGATCTGTGTACGTGAAGCAGCTCCGAAAGTCATCATGACTTCTTATAATAAGATTAATGGCGTATGGTCACATTATAATTATGATCTGGTTACCACAGTCCTGCGCGGACAGTGGGGATTTGACGGTGTGGTCATCACCGACTGGTGGATGAAACGGTCAAAGAGTCCCCAGTTTCCACAGCTGGAAGATAATGCCTATCGTGTCCGTGCCCAGGTCGATATTCTGATGCCTGGTGCCATTACGCATGTAGAACGCAATTATGTTTCAGATGGTTCTCTTTTAAGAACGCTTGGTCAGCCAGATGGCATAAAAAAAGCGGAGCTTTTCCGCACCGCTCAAAATGTTCTTCGTCTCTTAGAAAGACTTCCTTGATTTAAGGAAGCAGGCAGAACGCCATCCTTGGAGTACCGTCTTCAATATAGATAGTTCCACAGTAAGAAAAGCCCAGCCGTGTAAGGGCATTACGCATAGTTTGATTCTTTTCGTGTGTATCGATCCGGATATGCGGACAGATCGTCCAGCAATAATCCACACATAACTGCATAACGCCTTTATGCGTTCCGTCACTTGCGATCCGGTGGATGGTTCCGTATGTTTCAGATGACGGCCATTCACCTTCAATATAAGCGTAAGTCGGATCTTCACCGATAATAAAAGCAAAATAGGCGAAGATCTTTCCATCTTCACACATAACATATCCCACGCCGTTTTCCGCATCTGCAAGCACATTCTCTGCAGACGGATAAACGCCGTTCCACTGGATATGATTTCCATTTTGTCTCATAAAGAGGCGGGCGGATTTAAAGATCCGCTCCGCCTCTTTTGCATCTGATTTTTTTGCTTTTCTGATTTCGATCATTTAAGCTTCTTTTGCTTCTTTTTTGGCATTTAATTCACCCACGATACGGGTGTATTCATCTTCATCCAAAATGTATTTCTTTTTGTAGAGAACATAGGAGAGGATCATCATAATGCATGGAATAACACTCATTACAACGACCATACCAATAGTCTGAAGAGAAGAAGTGTTGGCCAGAACATCGTTGATCTGTGCCAGCTTCTGGCTCTCTGTCAGAAGACCAAGGCTTGCCTGCTGCTCCAGGTCAGAAATCTGATTTGTAAATCCGGTCACGCCAAATGCCAGATAGGTCAGAGTAGTTACCAGAATGATCAGAGCAGATGCCAGCTTGGTAATAAACGGACGCAGCGAAGTGATGATTGCTTCATCACGGTTGCCGGTCTTATATTCATTATATTCGACCGTATTGATAACGGAGATCATCATGATCAGGTAGAAGCAGTACTGACCAAAGTTAGTGATCATGTAGGTGATGGTGATCACCCAGAATTTCATCATGTTATTCGGAAGCAGGATACCGCCAAGCAGCATCAGTGCATATCCGATCAAAGCAATGATCAGCATGATCTTCATCAGCGGTTTACGGTTGATATGACGTGCGATCATCGGGTAGAAGATCATAAGGAGTGCCGTTGCAGCAACACCGATCGTGCTGAACAGGGAGTAAAGTCCGCCGGCATATCCGAATGCAAAGTATACATAAGTGGAGCCGATGCCGCCCAGTGTCAGGCCGTTGCCGATCTGCTGGATCAGGAAGATTACGGCGATCCATACCAACTGATCGTTATTCTTGATGGTAGAAATAATCTTTTTGAAGCTGACAGGAGGAACTTTCTCTGTCATGTAATCCCGGTTTTCTTTTGCCCCGAAAATTGTGAAGCATAAGAAAGCTGGTGCAAGGATGCAGACGATCAGAGCGACTCTGCCAAATGCAGTCTGTGCATTTCCGCCAATAGCCATTCCGCCGGTGGTAAGCATTGGGATAAGGAAACCAGCCAGTGTGCCGCCGACACCTGCAAAGAAGGTTGCGCGGGAAGTGAACTGGTCACGGGTATGAGTTTCCTGGCCGAGGGATGGGATCATGCCCCAGTAGGAAATATCATGCATGGTATAAGTGATGCTGTAAGCGAAGTAAATAACTCCGAAGAAGACTACAAAGCCCCATCCCTGCAGACGGACATTGAAGGCTAAGTAGACTACAATACTGGTGCATAAGATACCGATCAACAGCCACGGTTTATATTTGCCCCAGCGGGTACGGGTACGTTCAATGATGTTGCCCATGATTGGGTCGTTCAACGCGTCAAATACCCGGGCAGCGACCATGATGATCGTAATTGTCATCAGCTGTGCCGGCGTTAACTGCCGGGTAAACAGGATGTATGTCAGGATAAAGTTTGTGAACAGCTGATACATCATATCGCGGCCCACGGTTCCTAACGGGAACATCCAAAGGTTTTTCTTTTTGTTTGGGTCCTTCATGGTTTGTCACCTCATTTAATAAATGTTAGTATACAATTAATAGTGCCCCACTATTGTAGCGTTTGGGCAATGTTTACGCAAGGATAAAAGCGGCGGGAAGGAGATAATGATGAAACAACAGAAATGGTGGCAAAAAGCGGTGATCTATCAGATCTATCCGAGGAGTTTTTGCGATTCCAACGGAGATGGGATCGGAGACCTGCAGGGGATCATTTCCAAACTGGATCATCTGGCTGAACTGGGGATTGATGTGATCTGGCTTTCCCCTGTTTATGCTTCTCCGAACGAGGATAATGGCTATGACATCAGCGATTACTGCAGCATCCATCCGGACTATGGAACGATGGATGATTTTGATGAGCTGATCCGTGAAGCTTCTTCTCGCGGCATCTCCATCATAATGGATCTCGTGATCAATCATACTTCGACAGAACACGAATGGTTTCAGAAAAGCCGGCAGAAGATAGAACCTTATACTAACTACTATTTCTGGTCAGATACCTGGGCAGGAACGCCAAACAACTGGACTGGATTTTTTGGCGGGGGCTGTTGGGAAAAGGATGAGGTACGCGGTGCATCTTATCTGCATCTGTTTGCACCGCATCAGGCAGATCTGAATTATCATGAACCGAAAGTGTTTGAGGAAGTGGAAAAGATCCTTCGCTTCTGGCTGGATAAAGGCGTAAAGGGATTCCGCTGCGACGTGATCAATGTTCTGTATAAGGATAATCTGGGGAACGGAAAGAAAAAGATGATCCTGACCGGATCAGAACATTATCTTTCACTCCCAGGTACGCATGAGATCCTGACAAAGATCCATCGGATCATGGAAGAGTATGATGCCTTTACTGTTGGAGAAACCGTTTTTGTAGATACAAAAGAAGCCAATCTCCTGACTGCGCCGGAGAGAGAAGAACTGAATATGGTGTTTGGCTTTGAGCATATGGAGATTGACCAGATTGTTGTGAAATGGTTTCATACCCGTTTCCATTGGGACAAGTTCATGCAGGTCCTTGACCGGTGGCAGAAAGAAGTCGGTTGGAACACACTTTATCTGGAAAACCATGATCAGCCGCGAAGCGTCAGCCGGTTCGGCTCACAAAAGTATCCGGAGGCATCTGCAAAACTGTTAGCGACACTTCTTCTTTCGCTGCGGGGGACTCCGTTCATCTTTGAAGGACAGGAGATAGGCATGCGCAACTTTGATTATGAAAACATGGATGAGGTCCGGGATGTGGAATCGCTCAATGTCTATGAGATCCTGTCAAAGGCTCATGTACCGTCCAGACTGAAATGGTACATGATCCGGAATGTCAGCCGGGATAATGCCAGAACACCGATGCAGTGGAGTGACGATGCCTATGCCGGATTCATGCCGGCGTCGAAGGAAGGAAAGCCTTGGCTCAAGATCAATTCCAACTATAGGAAGATCAATGTCAAAGCACAGAGGGAAGATCCTGATTCAGTCCTTTCCTGTTACAAAGAACTGATTCGGATCCGAAAAGAAAACGAAGATCTGATGTCCGGAGAGTATACCTTCTTATCCGGGACCAGCAAGTATTCTCTGTATCAGAGAGGAAAGCTGAAAATCCTGCTGAATCACAGTGATGAAAAACTGCAATTAAGTTCGCTGCGGAAATATCTTCCAGAACTCCGGAGAGGAGAGGAGAGCATTCTCTTTTCTACAGATAAAAAGAATGTTGTCTTTTCCCAAAGAAAGGCAGTCCTGCAGCCATGGCAGGCGGTGATCCTAAAGTAATAAAAAGGCCGGCAGTTTTCTGCCGGCCTAAAAAACATCATTCTATTAAAAAGAGTTATTATTCTTCTGCAACTTCTTCTTCCGATTCTTTCAGCATTTCAATCAGAGTCGGGATCTGAGGCTCAAACTTAACGCCATACCAGTGATCTTCATCTTCGCGGGTTCCGCGAATGCAGTTGACTGTGAAGTCTGCAGCTACACAGGCAGCATTGACTGCGCCAATGTCATTCATCATTCCGCCGACAAAAGCAGATGCGTAAATATCGCCTGTTCCATGGCTGCCCGGTGCAAGATAGTCATGCTCATAGTAAGAGCAGAAACCGGACTCATAGATCATAACGCCTGTCTTGCCTTCCTGGAAGGAAACGCCGGTCAGGATCACGCAGCCGCCACAGAGCTGATCCAGATCACTTAACAGTTTATTGACGAATGCCTGGTCAACGACATCCGGCATCTCCGTATCTGTCAGCAGGCAGGCTTCTGTAATATTTGGAAGGATAATATCAGCCTGAGCACAAAGCCATTTCATAGCTTCAACATATTTATCATCAAAGCCGGTATATAATTTCCCGTTATCTGCCATTGCAGGATCTACAATGCGAAGGCCGCCGTCAATCAGGCAGGAATTCATGATCTGGGCAACATATTCAATCTGCTTGACGCTTCCCAGATAGCCTGTGTAGACGCAGTCAAACATAATATCGGTATCTACCCAGTGCTTCATGATCTTTGGCAGTTCCTCGGTCAGATCACAAAATGTAAATCCTTCAAATCCGCCGGTATGTGTGGATAAAACAGCAGAAGGAATGATGCAGCATTCATGACCGCATGCGGAAATGATCGGCAGCGCCACTGTGCCGGAACACTGTCCGAAACAGGAAATATCCTGGATCGTTAAAACTCTTTTATACTCCATTTGTACTCTCCTTAT
>JAZNHY010000041.1:0-4632 GCA_045577235.1 Lachnospiraceae bacterium | reverse complement strand
CCTTTTCCCGCTCCGGAAAGACCAGAAACTACGACCAGTACACCTTTGTTCATAACTTCTCCTTTTTGTATGTTATTCGGCTATGTCACACATATCCTCTGCGCTCAGGATGCTTCGCATATTCGCTCGAGAATATGTGTGACCATAGCCGAAGTTATTAGCAATTATGATAATTATTCCAGATTCTGCACTTGCTCCCTGATCTTTTCGATACAGGTCTTGAGCTCGATGCCCCGGTTAGTAATATCGATATCGTTAGATTTGGAAAGGATCGTGTTGGATTCACGATTCATCTCCTGGGCGATAAAATCCAGGTTTCTGCCGCTCTCTCCGCCTTTTTCCAGAATGTCTTTCATATGACGGATGTGAGTGGTAAGACGAACAAGCTCTTCATCAATTGCGATCTTGTCTGCATACATGGTAACTTCTGCAGCGATCCGGCCTTCGTCGATCTGACTGTTTTCCAGGAGCTCTTTCACTCGTTCCGTAAGTTTTTCTCGATATTCAGAAATGATCTGCGGGAGGCGTTCTTCAACAAAAGCAGCGTGTCCCTGCATTTCCTCCAGTTTCCCAAGTATGTTTTGTTTTAATGCTTCCCCTTCTTTTTCTCTCGCGGAACGAAAAGCAGAAAAAGCATCCTTCAGAGGACGTTCCAGAAGAGACCACATTTCTTCTTCATTGATTTCCTGTTCTTCCAGTATCAGAACATCAGTGGATCTTGCAATCGTAGATGTCCGGATATCATCATCAATATTAAAGTCTTCCTGGATCTGTTTATAGAAATGATAGTACTCCTCAGCTAAAGCTTTGTTGTATTTCAGACTTGTTCCGCTCTCAGAAAGATCCTCATAAGAGATATAAAGATCAATCTTACCACGAGAAGCGTATTCTTTTAAGAGATTCCGGATATTGCTTTCAAATAGATTGAATTTACGCGGCATCCGTATGTTCAGATCAAAGTATTTGTGATTAACGGATTTGATCTCGACTGTAAACTTCTTTTCGGATTCGGATAATTCTGCTCTTCCGAACCCTGTCATACTGTAAATCATATGGCGCTACCTCTGTCTAAAAATATTTATATCCATTGCCTTATCTCTACGGATGATTGGCAATTATATATCTCTTCCCTTGTACTAATAATAGTAATAATTAAAGATCTCATGAGCAAAATCTACAGCGCTCATCCATGTTCTTGTCGTGTCTTCAATATTGACACAAACGACCAGTTTTTGTCCATCTTTTTCTGCATATCCAACAAAGAAGGACAGATCAATGTTTTGTTCTTTATCGCTGTTTGTTTCTGCCGTACCAGTCTTTCCATAGGCTGTATAATCTTCATAGGCCATACAGAATGCAGTCCCTTGTGTAACAACAGACCGCAAATAACGGTTCATAACAGCAGCTTCAGAAGTGCTGCACAGACGCTCTTCTTCTTTATCTTTGAACGTTTTTACGGTTGCTCCAGAAGGGCTTGTGATCTTGGTTACATAATGAGGGCGCATCAGAACACCATCATTAGCAAATGCACACATGACAAGAGATAAATGCAGTGGATTTGTCAATGTTTTTCCCTGACCGAATGCAGTCTGCATTTTCATAAAATCAGAATCTGTTTTTTGCAGGGAGAATACAGCTTTGTTGCTTGCAATGTCCACGTTCAGGTCGCGATTGAAAAGAAGATTTGAATTAGAAGCAACAAACCGGTCGATATCCAGTTTCAGTCCTATATCAGCAAAAGCCAGATTACAGGACCAGGCAAAAGCATCTTCCAGTGTTTCTCCTCCATGGGCTGTCTGGTCAATACAGCTCATCGTATAACCATCTCCTTCTAAAACGCCCTCGCAATTATAATAGTAGTTCTCAAAATCAGGATTCTCACGCATATACTCCATTAATGTGAAGATCTTGAATGTGGAACCCGGTGTATAGATGCCCTGCGTTGCGCGATTGACGAGTGGAGAGTTCTCTTCATCTGAAATAATGTCATCCCAGATATACTCAATCTCATTCGGATCAAAATCCGGTTTCGAGACAGTTGCTTTAATCTGTCCGGTCTGAGGATCGATACAAATGGCAGATGCTTTCTGTCCATCCAGCAAGTCACTGATATAGGTCTGAAGATCGCGGTCAAGGGAAGTATGGATGGAATCACCCGGATTCTTCTCCCCTTTAAACTCATTTGCAATCTTTTCAAACATATTGGTATGAGACGTAAGCAAATAATAATTGTAGGAAGCTTCCAGACCCAAAGCACCGTTCGTCTCATAACCTACGACCTGGGCAAAAACATTACCGTATGGGTAAATCCTTACTTCCACCCCATCCCGGTTTTCACTGTAAGCTAAAGGTGTACCATCAGAACTGTAAATACTTCCTCTTTCAATTACTTTCTTAAAACTCTCAGAACGTTTGTTGTACGTATTATTGATGATGGATCCGGATTCAAAAGTCAGGAAAAAACATAAATAAACGATCAAAGCTGCAGCAAGGACACAGAAAAACACGGATACCTTCAGGATATCCTGATTAATGACCCGCCCGCGGCTGATCTTTTTGCGTACTTTATTTATTTTTTTTCGTTCGCGATTTGGGTTCATTTAAAAATCATCCGGATCGATCTGCCGGATCTTATCCTCTACATCAACTTTTTTTATTCTATCCTCTGCAGGAATATGTGAAATGACATCAATGGTCTCTTCTGATTTTATCTTCCGTTCCTTTAGTTTTGGACTCTTCATGTGTTCAAATCCTGAAAAATCAGAGAGATCTGCTCCCTGTGCGATCATTTCCCTTTCATGCTCAACATCAGCCTCAGAAATGACATATAAAGCCTGAATGATACCGATAAATATCATCGATGCAAGTAAGGAACTGCCTCCACTGGAAATAAAAGGAAGATTTACGCCTGTCAAAGGGATAAACTTGATCGCACCGCCAATCGTAAGAAATACTTGTACTCCATAAGCAGTTCCAAGTCCGAATGCCAGAAGTTTATAAAACGTATTATTGACCCGAATGGCTACACGCATCATCATCAAAACAAAACATAAGCACAAAAGGATCAAAAGAATTGCAAAAATAGCGCCCATTTCCTCTGCAATAGCAGAAAAAACCATGTCATTTGAAACCACAGGAATTTGATTCGGGGACCCGCGGAAAATACCTGATCCAAGCCATCCGCCTGTTCCTATGGCAAATAGGGATTGCGCTATCTGATAGCCTTTATTATCGATATCTGTCCATGGATCAAGCCAGACCTGTACACGAACCTTGACATGGCTAAAGAGGTGATAAGCAGCAAATGCGGCGGCTGCAAAGCCTCCTGCACCGATAAAAAGATATCGGACTTTCTTTGTGGCTACATAAAGCATTAAAACATAAATAATACTCAGGATCAGTCCTGAACCCAGATCCCGGCAAAATACAACGATCAGAACATGGATTGCCGCAGCAGCTGCCGTGATGATCACAGTTTTTAAATTATTGGCTTTATGGAAGGCCGATGCCACAAACATAACAAACAGGATCTTAACGAATTCCATTGGCTGGAAGGAAAAGAATCCCAGATCGATCGCAAGTTTTGCACCTTTCGTGACGCGGGACAGGATCAATACCAGCAATAATAATGCCATACCTACAATGCAGTAGATCCATGTCAGATTTCTTAAGAATTTTGCTCGTTTACAGAAGAATACAAATACTAAAAATGCAGCTGTTCCGAATAAAAGAATAAAGAACTGTCGCACTGAGGTATCAAAATCAAGCCTTGTCTGAAATATAAAACCAATTGCCAGAAACATGCATAAAACATTATTAATGCCTTTGCTTAAGGACACAAATGACGGGATCAGAATAGACATGATCACTAAATAAACCAGCTGTCCGGCATAGAATCCAAGTATTTTCGGAATAGTCAGCCCAATATCCGGGTTTTGGATGACATTGATACAAATGCAAAGATAAGCCAGGGCATGGATCAAAAGCAGGAACACTCTCTGCAGGATGTAACTGCCCTTCTTTTTTTCCTCAGGTGCATCTCTTTGCACACGAAAAGATATATAGGTAAAATAGGCGAACAAAATAATGATCAGATATTTTGAGCCTGTTAATAAGATCTCAGTCATAAAATCACGGTTCGATCTTGGTCATGTTTAAATGGGAATAGGCATAATCCGTAGCCATGCGTCCACGCGGCGTCCGGTTGATGAATCCGCATTTTACAAGATACGGTTCATAGACGTCCTCAATCGTGCCAGGATCTTCTCCAATTGCAGCCGCAAGTGTATCTAAACCAACCGGGCCGCCATTGAATTTACTGATCATAGTCAGAAGTATATTCCTGTCTGTCAGATCCAGTCCTTTTTGATCGATATCTAAAAGAGCAAGTGTTTCATCTACAACATCTTTTGTGATATTGCCGTCAGCTTTCACCTGCGCATAATCTCTGACACGACGTAAAATACGATTTGCGATACGAGGTGTTCCTCTGGAACAATTTCCAATCTCTATGGCACCGGATGGATCAACTTTATCAATTGCAAGTTTTTTAGCTGAATTGATAACAATTTTAGCTAATTCCTCCGGTTCGTAATATTCCATTCTATGAATAATTCCAAAGCGGTCACGCAA
>JAZNHY010000040.1:0-2404 GCA_045577235.1 Lachnospiraceae bacterium | reverse complement strand
CTTATCCTCAACAAGAGAAACGATTCCTGCATTCCGAACGCCTTTATCACAGCAGATAAAAGCATTCTTATGACCTTCTCCTGCAATCTTTTTTGCCATTTCTGAAACTGCGTTTTCACCAAAAAGCACTGGACATAACTGCTGATATAAAGCTGCCACTTATTCTTCTCCTTTCACACCGGATAACCGCGGTCGCCATACTGAACGGTGATCCATTTCTTTTCTGTAAATTCATCGATGGAGAATGTGCTGTCTTCCCTGCCCATTCCGCTCTGTTTCACGCCGCCGAACGGAGCTCTTCTTGATCCCATTACGGTCGAATCGTTAACATGAACCATTCCCGCTTCCATCCGCGGAGCGATCGAAAGCGCTTTCGCGATATTATTTGTCAGAAGCGATGCGGAAAGGCCATAGGTATTATCATTACAAAGCTTCAGCGCCTCTTCTTCATCATTTGCTTTCACAACAGCAATGACAGGTCCAAAACATTCCTCATAGAAAATCCGCATTTCTGTCGTAATGTCTGCAACAACTGTCGGCGCGTAATATGGGCCTTCATGCGTTCCGCCTGAAAGGACCTTTGCCCCTTTGCTGACAGCGTCCTGAATCAGCTCGTCAATAAACGCACATTTTTCTTCATGAATCAACGGTCCGACGATTGTTGTCACCTCTTCCGGAGGTCCCACTTTTACTCCATCTGCTTTCGTTTTCAAAGCATCGCAGAACGCCTGATAAACCGGCTCTTCCACAATAACCCTTCCGCCGGCCATACAGATCTGTCCCTGATGGAAGTATGCACTGAACGCACAGATATCAACTGCTTTAGCAATATCAAAATCTTTTAACACGATGATCGGGTTCTTGCCGCCCATTTCCAGTGCGCATTTTGTCAGGTTTTCTGCTGCTTTTACGGCAATCTTTTTGCCTGCTGCTGTAGATCCGGTAAATGCGACCATTTTCACTCTCGGATCTGCAATTACAGTCTCGGCCAGATCTGCGCTCATTGGCAGTACACTGAAGACGCCCTTCGGAAGTCCGGCTGCCTCCAGGCACTCTGCGATCATCAGACCGGTGACCGGGGTATCACTTGATGGTTTTAAGATAAATGAGTTTCCGACTGCAATTGCCGGAGCTACTTTATTCAAGCAAAGAAGTACCGGATAATTAAACGGTCCAATTCCGAGTACTACGCCCAAAGGCTGCGGAACAAATGCTGATACCTGTCCAGGCATATCTGCCGGATACAGCTGACCATCGACTCTTCTGCATTCTCCTGCTGCTGCCCGGAAGATATTTACGCATTCTTCCAATTCTCCCATGGTCTTCATGAACGCTGAACCGCTTTCTGCGATCAGCCGTCCAGCGAAGGACTCCATATTTGCGGCCAGATAATCTGCTGCCTTCAGAAGAACTGCCTCCCTTGCTTCCGGAAGCAGAGCTCCCCATTCTTTTTGCGCTTCTACTGCTTTACTGATTGCGGTCTCGATTTCAGCAGGTCCTGCAAAATGCACATTGGCAAACACGCTTCCATCCGCCGGATTCAAATCTTCTTTAACAGTTCCGCTTTCTGTTGCGGTCCATTCTCCCGCCAAAAAAAGTTTATATTCCTGCATGTTCCTACTCCTTTGTCTATTATTGATATTATTGCTTTGAACTACATTCTATGCTCGGCACGCGAGATGATGTCATTCTGCATTGCCTCGGTCATATCCACGAAATATGCGGAGAAGCCTGCGATACGCACGACCAGATTGTGATATTTCTCTGGGTTCTTCTGTGCCTTCCTTAGTGTTTCCCCATCGACCACATTGTACTGGACTTCCATACCACCCTGATTGAAATAGGTCTGGGTCAGATTCTCCAGTTTCGTAATACCGTCATCTCCCTGCAGGGAAGTCGGATGGATCTTCAGGTTCAGTGCCATGCCATCCATAAGATGACCCTGCTCGTATTTCGTAGCTGACGTCAGTACAGAGGTCGGTCCGCACTTATCTCTTCCCTGTGCCGGGCTGCAGGCGTCTGCAATTGGATCTCCGGTCTTTCTTCCATCCGGAGTTGCCCAGGTGATCTCACCCTGGACCACATGATCGGAAGCACCAAAAGTGCCACACTTGTAAGTCGTGCACCGGCAGGTCGAAAATGCGCGTGTGATATCATAGTACAGATTCATGACATAAGTCATCGATTCGTCTGCATACGGATCATTGTTTCCGTAATGCGGGAAGTCGGATCGTAGCCATGTCGTTCTGTGAGCCAAGGAGTTGCTGCTTGCTGTTGTCTTCCTAAGACCGCTTGGCCTCCGACTTACCGGCAGGTCGAAAATGCGCGTGTGATATCATAGTACAGATTCATGACATAAGTCATCGATTCGTCTGCATACGGATCATTGTTTCCGTAATGCGGG
>JAZNHY010000039.1:0-48444 GCA_045577235.1 Lachnospiraceae bacterium | reverse complement strand
AAATAAAGAAGCAGATAAGGGGAAAACATGAGAAGTATCATTGACATCACAGATCTGTCTGTGGAAGAAATCAGCGAATTAATGGAAACAGCGATGGATATCATCGCTAATCCGGCTAAATATGCACATGCCTGTGAAGGGAAAATCCTGGCGACTTTATTTTTTGAGCCGTCAACCAGAACCCGTCTTTCTTTTGAAGCAGCCATGCAGTCCTTAGGAGGATCGGTCATTTCCCTTCCTAGTGCGGACAAGGCATCGAGCAGTACAAAAGGGGAGTCAGTTGCAGATACGATCAAAATCGTAAATTGTTATGCAGACATGATCGCTATGAGACATCCTCTGGAAGGAAGTGCGCTGGTAGCTGCCCGTAATTCGAGCACTCCGATCATCAATGCCGGGGATGGGGGACACTGCCATCCGACACAGACGATGGCAGATCTTTTGACGATCCACCGTTATAAAGGACGTTTTGATCATCTGGTGATTGGTTTATGCGGAGATCTTTTGTACGGCAGGACGGTTCATTCCCTTATCAACGCGATGAGCCGCTATCCGGACAACCGCTACATTCTGATCGCTCCGGAAGAATTGAAACTCCCGGATTATGTGAAAGAGATGATGGACGAAAAGGGAATCGCATATGAAGAAACGACAGATCTGAATTCGGCTATCCCAAAACTGGATATTTTGTATATGACCAGGATCCAGAGAGAACGGTTCAAAGATCCGGCAAATTATGAAAAACTGAAAGACAGTTTCTGCCTGACTGTAGAGAACATGGCATTAGCGAAGGAAGATATGTGTCTATTACATCCGCTTCCGCGTGTGAATGAGATCAGTGCAAAGGTGGATGGAGATCCGAGAGCAGCTTATTTTGATCAGGCTTTGAATGGGAAATTCATGCGAATGGCTTTGATCCTGAAACTTTTCAAAGACAATGCAGAAGAAACGGCTGCTATGAAACGAGGAGAAACAAGACATTTTGTTCCTCACTATGAATTTGGCTATAAAGGTGCTAAAATTAATATCAGTAAATGTACAAATCCTAAGTGCATCTCGTCCGTTGAGCAGGAGTTGGATCAGATTTTCGTGAATGGAAGATGCATCTACTGTGAATCGAAAGAAAAGGAGTAACAAATGGAACAGGAAAAACTGATTGAAATTGCAAAAAGTGTTGGTTTTGAGACAGCCGTTCCACTGGATGTTTCCACACTGCAGGCTCTTACGGAAGTGCGGGATATGTGTGCTGTGAATACGTGTGGAATGTATGGTAAATGCTGGACGTGTCCTCCGGGATGTGGAGAGATTGAGGAATGCGACGCGAGAATGCATTCTTATTCCAAAGGTATCTTGGTGCAGACTGTCGGAGATATTGAGGACAGCATGGATTTTGAAGGCATTATGGAAGTGACAAAAATGCATAACGAGCGTTTTATTGAATGTCTGGATAAACTGCGCCCAGAGCTTCCGGATATGCTTCCGTTAAATGCCGGCGGCTGCAATAGATGCAAGGAGTGTACTTATCCGGATGCTCCGTGCAGATTCCCGGAAAAAGCAGTGTCCTCCATGGAGTCCTATGGGCTTTATGTGTCAGATGTCTGTAAGAAGAATAACGTGGCCTATAATTACGGACCTGAAAAAATGTGCTACAGCGGGTGCTTTTTATATAACGATTAATGGAGAATAAGATGTTTACAGTTAAGATCTTACCGAATGATATAACAATTGAAGTCCAGGAAGGGACAACACTTCTGGATGTTCAGATCAAAGCTGGACTTCATCCGGATGCACCTTGCGGCGGACAGGGGACATGCGGAAAATGTCTGGTAGATATCGTGCAGGATAATGGCTATCACCGCACTGTACGTGCCTGCCAGTTCAAAGTAGAAGAAGATATGACCATCGAAGTGAAGGAAGAAAATGATCTGCATATCTTAGAGACAGGAACCAAACGGACTTATGAGATCAAACCGCGTCTTTCCGCAGAGGAAATTGGACAAAAAAATGCACTGGGTGCTGCTTTTGATATTGGTACGACTTCCGTCGTCTGTTATCTGCTGGATCTGGCTACAGGAAAAGAACTGGCACATGCCAGTATGCTGAATCCACAAAGTCAGTTTGGTGCTGATGTTATTTCCAGATGCGAATATGCCATCGCTGGAGGATTATCAGAATTATCAAAGGTCATCCGTGATGCATTGAACCAGCTTTTAGAGGAAGCCTGTGCACAAGCCGGAAAAGAAAAAGAACAGATCTATGTTGCTACGGTTGTCGGCAACACCTGTATGCATCATTTATATATGGGCATCGATCCGACGCCTCTTACAGTTGTTCCTTATGAAGCAGTCGTAAAAGATTATATGACTGTCACTCCGGCTGAAGTGGATATGCTGATCAATCCGGAAGGAAAAGTGCAGATTCTGCCAAATATTGCCGGATTTGTAGGTGCAGATACTGTAGGATGTCTTCTGGCGACCGCATTTGACGAAATAGAAGATCTTTCCCTGATGATTGATATCGGAACTAACGGTGAAATGGTCATGGGTAATAAAGACCATATGATCGCCTGCTCCACAGCAGCTGGTCCTGCATTTGAGGGTGCAAAGATCGAATGCGGTATGCGTGGCATGAGCGGAGCAATCGATCATATCAAGGCAGATGGAACTAATCTTGAATGCCATGTGATTGATGATGTCAAAGCTGTCGGTATTTGCGGCAGTGGTCTGATGGACGCGATCGCCTGCGGTCTGGATATTGAATTGATCGATGAGTCCGGAAAGATCGATGAGGAATTCGATTATGTATATCGGCAGGAAGAAACGAATCTTCTGGCTTTTAAATTGAAAGATGGTGTTTATCTTTCACAGAAAGACGTCAGGGAAGTGCAGCTGGCCAAGGGTGCCATTGCTGCCGGTATCGAGCTGATGGCAGAAAAGCTGGGCATTAATATTTCTGACATCAAAAAGATCATGATCGCCGGAGCTTTTGGAAACTACATGGACCCGCACTCAGCCTGCCGTATCGGCATGCTGCCAATCGAATTGGAAGACAGGATCGAGATGATTGGCAATGCAGCCGGTGAAGGATCCCGCATTGCAACATTAAATATCGATGAATTTGAACGGGCACAGACGATCCGGGAAAAAGTGGAATTCTTAGAATTAGCTTCATCTCCAAACTTCCAGGATACTTTCGTAGATAATCTTTTATTTGAATAATCAGCAGTCAGATAAAATAAATAAAAGAGAACTGGGCGGCAGGCAGGAAGAAAAAGCCTGCCGCTTTCTGATGCAGCAGGGACTTGTGATCCTGGAGCAGAATTACCGTGTAAAGGCAGGCGAGATCGACATTATTGCAAAAGATGGCGATACCATCTGCTTTGTGGAGGTGAAATACAGGGCAAGCAGGAAATATGGGGGTGCAACTTATGCAATCTCTGCCAAAAAGCAGCAGACGATCCGAAAGGTAGCTTCCTGGTATATTACAAGTCACAAATTGAAACAAGATGCATATTATCGGTTTGACGCAGTGTTGATCGACGGGGAAGAAATACAATATATCCGGAATGCCTGGTAATATTTTTGTTGACGAGATGCACATTTATGTTATAATTCTTATTGCGCGTAAGCGGATAGATTCCATAATCGGAGGGAGGTTAGTTCGAAGCTTATGTCAAATGTTATCGTTAAAGAAGGCGAATCTTTAGATAGCGCATTACGTCGTTTCAAAAGAAACTGCGCAAAAGCTGGCATCCAGCAGGAGATTCGTAAAAGAGAGCATTATGAGAAACCAAGCGTAAGACGTAAGAAAAAGTCTGAAGCAGCTCGTAAGCGCAAATATAATTAATCTGAATGCAAAAGAACCGATTTTATATCGGTTCTTTTTATGTTATAATTTCATCATCCATATAAGTAATAAAGGAGTAAGTTTTATTTGAGCGAAATTGAAACTGTCGTCAGCTTATCGGCGCAGGAAATGAAAGAGATCTTTGGGCAGCTTGATGAAAATGTCAAAAAGATCGAAAAGGCTTTATTCGTAAAGATCATAGCCCGCGGGGACGGGATCCGGATCATAGGGGATAAAGTGAACGCGGAAAGAGCAAAAAGGATCTTGGAAGATCTTGGAAAGCATGTCCGCAAAGGGAACCATATCGAAACACAGAACGTGGATTATGCCATCTCTATGGAAAAGGGTGGGGATGAGACACATCTTTCTGATCTGGATGATGAGATCATCTGTCGAACCGTCAACGGAAAACCTATTCGTCCGAAAACATTCAACCAGAAAAAATACGTGGATGCGATCCGTGAGAATATGATCGTATTTGGTCTTGGTCCTGCCGGTACGGGAAAAACATATCTGGCTATGGCCATGGCAATCGATGCTTTTCGTAAAGGTGATGTTAACCGCATTATCCTGACAAGGCCTGCCATTGAAGCCGGAGAAAATCTGGGATTCCTTCCGGGTGATCTGCAGAGCAAGGTAGATCCATACCTCAGACCTCTCTATGATGCTATTTATCAGATCATGGGAGCAGAGAGCTATTTGTCCAATAGTGAAAAAGGGCTGATCGAAGTGGCTCCACTGGCCTATATGAGGGGACGTACGCTGGATAATGCATTTATTATTCTGGATGAAGCCCAGAATACAACGCCTGCCCAGATGAAGATGTTTCTGACCCGTATTGGTTTTGGATCAAAAGTTGTTGTGACAGGTGATCCGACACAGAAAGACCTTCCTTATGGACAGATTTCCGGATTGGATGTTGCGATCCGTGTTCTGGAAGGGATAGATGAAGATATCGCAGAAGTGACATTGACAAGTCAGGACGTTGTCCGTCACCCTGTCGTTCAGAAGATTGTGCTGGCATACGAAGAATATGAGAAAAAACAAAATCAGAAGGCCAGGTCAAAGGATAATAAGAGATCATGAAAGTTTTTATTGAGAATGAATCCCGCGTCGCATTCGATTTTAAAGACATAGACCGCGTGATCCGGAAAGCGGTCAAAACAGTTATGGAAGACAAAAAGATCCCAATGGAGCTTGATGTGAACGTTCTTCTTACGGTTCCATCCGCTATCCGTTCAATCAACTGTGAAATGCGTGGGATCGACAGTGTGACAGATGTCTTGTCTTTCCCTTATTTTGAATACAGCAAACCAGGTAAGTTCCCCGGAAAGCCGGAGGATGAAGAACAGATCCTGGGGGATATTGTCTTATGCGCTTCCAAAGTTAAGGAGCAGGCAAAGAAATATGGCCACAGTCAAAAAAGGGAACTCGCTTTTTTAATTGTGCATAGTATGTTACACTTAATTGGTTATGATCATATTGATCCGGACGATGCCATTTTAATGCAGAAAGAAGAAAAACGGTTCATGGAACTCTTGAAGATCAACAGATAAGGATGGCAAAAAAGAACAGTAAAGGTAATTTCCTGATGCAGGGTGCCATTCTGGGCGTCTCATCGATCCTGGTTAGGCTGATCGGCATCATATACCGTGTCCCATTAAATAATATTCTGGGAGAAAAAGGAGTCGCGTATTATGGCGTGGCTTTTGATGTTTACTCCATTCTTTTATTGTTATCGTCTTACAGTCTTCCGCTGGCAGTATCAAAAATGGTCTCCAAGCGGACAACGTTGAAAGAGTACCGGAACACAAAACGTATTTTTATCTTTGCGCTGATCTTTGCGCTTTGCTGCGGCATTGCAGCTTTCTGTATTACTTTCTTTGGAGCCAATCTTTTTGCAAAGATCCTGAATTATCCGCAAAGCGCTATTGCACTTCGCGTTCTTTCTCCGGCGCTTATCATTCTTTCCGTCCTTGGCGTTATGCGCGGCTATTTCCAGGGCCTTGGGACGATGATCCCAACCGCTATTTCTAACATTTTTGAACAGATCGTAAATGCCATCGTCAGTATTGTTGCGGCTTCTGCCTTATACAAATCTGTTACAACAGCTCAGGAGGCTGCTTATGCGTTTGGAAATGTCAAAGAAGCTTATGGAGCAGCAGGTGGAACCTTAGGTACGGTATGTGGTGCTGCGGCAGCTTTGGCTTTTATGATCTTTCTCTTTATGCTGTACCGCAAGACCCTGAATCAGCAGATCGCAAATGATAAAAGTGAGTATGTGGAACCGGCAAAAGATATTTTAAAAGTACTTGTTTTGACGATTGTTCCTGTTATTTTAAGCACCACGATCTATAACATCAGTGGTTTGATCGATTCCGGTCTGTTCAGCAACATTCTGAAAGCAAAGGGTGTGGCAGAAGCCCAGAAAGATATTCTGACCGGTATGTTTACAGGTAATTACCGATTGATCGTAAATGTTCCGATCGCATTGGCAAGTGCTCTGGCGTCTTCTCTGATCCCTAGTGTTGTGAAGTCTATGACACAGAATAATAAGGGCAGTGTGATCCGTAAGGTGGAATCCTCTATCAAGGTTTCCATGATCGTTGCCATGCCTTGTGCAGCCGGAATTGGTGCTCTGTCACGCCAGATCATTGGATTCCTCTTTCCTACGAGTGTAGACCCAAATAAGGTTTCTCTGATGCTGATGGTGGGATGTATCTCCGTTGTATTTTATTCTCTTTCTACGATCACAAACTCCATTCTGCAGGGAATTGATAAAATGCGGATTCCGGTCATCCATTCTGCGATCGCCATTTTGATTCATGTGGTCATTCTGGTGGCAATGCTCTATATATTCAATATTGATGTATTCTGTTTGGTTATTTGTGATATGCTGTTCGCTTTGATCGTCTGTGTTTTAAATGCGCGGTCATTAAGGAAATACATCGGATACAAGCAGGAAATTAAAAAGAGTTTCTTGTTCCCGGCTATTTGTTCTGTATTGATGGGTGTCTGCAGTTATTTTATCAGCCAGGCATTGTATCGTGGAGTTAAGAGTTATGCTGTATCGGTTCTGGTAACGATTGTTGCATCAGTTTTGATTTATGGGATTCTCCTGTTGTTGTTCCGTGTGATCGATGACGAAGAAATCTATATGCTGCCAGGTGGAGCTAAAATATATGCCCTGGCAAAGAAACTTCACCTGATCCGTTAAAAAGAGGGAGGGATATATGCAACAGGAAGCAAAAGGAAGGGGATTGTTAAAAACTTCCGGGATCCTTCTGATCATTTTTGGCAGCTTAGCTGCTTTGGGTTTAATTGCATACCTCGTATTAATCGGCTTCATTGCTGCAATAGCCGGTGTCAATGGAGATAATGCAGGAGGCTTTGGTTTTTTTGCGGTCTTCTATACGTTTTTTCTGCTGCTTGCAGCATTTAGTATCGTGACCGGAGGTATTGGAATTCATAATTCCAAAAGGCCGCAGCACTGCGTAAGCTGTCTAGTGATGGGAATTGTAGTGCTGGTCTTTGTTCTGTTTTTTGTAATCTATTTTCTTGTGGAAGATATGATCGGGTTTTCTATGTGGATATTTATCGTGGGAGCACTGATCTGCATTGTGCTTCCTGCGCTTTATGTTATTGGAGCGGCGCTGAATCTGTCTTCCCGGAAGAAAGAGTAGAAACTGTAAAAGGAAATATCTGCAGTAATGAAATGGCATACACTTTTATATTTTGGCGAAAGTGCTGCGAAACAAAGGGTTAAGATCGTTCATGATCTGGAACACAAAAAAGTGAACTTCGGCGTTTTTGTCATCATATTGTCAGTGAATGGGAAGGATCTGTTTGATATCATTCCCGGCTATATGCTGCAAAAAGATATTTATCGGGATGCGCCAATAATCGGTGTAGCTGTTACCAAAGAAGAAGCTTATGAGGTCTGTGAAAAAATGATCCTGGATGTGTATGCCAGGACCGGCGGTTATGATGTCAGGAGTTATTTCCAATGATCATATTAACGATATTAAAAATCATAGGAATCGTCCTGGCCTGTATCGTAGGTCTCGTTTTGCTTCTTGTATTGTTAGTGCTTCTGGTTCCTCTCCGTTACCGCTTTTCCGGAGAAGGCATGAATGCTGACATTCAGGCGGAGGGAAAGGCAACATGGCTGTTTGGCTTATTAACGGCATCCATTCAATATGCAGAGAAAAAACTTTTATATCGTGTCAGGATAGCCGGGATCTCACTGAAAAAAGGAGATCTGTTAAATCCGGAGAAAACAATACCGGTAGAAACCGACATGGATTCCCAGATATTGAAAACGCAGGAAGATACGAAAGCAGAAAAGGCCGTTGAATACAATACTGCTGAACAGACCACAGAAGCAGTATCCGTTCGAACCGAGGAAATAATAGGAGCGGCTGTTCCGGAAGAACCAAACAAAACAGAAACAGAAACAGAAGAGAATAAAAAAACAGGGAAAGAGAAAGAAGATCTTTCTGACAGGATCGAACGTTTCTTCGAAAAATTGTCTGAAAAATATGAAAGATTGATAAATAAACTGGAACAGACAGAAGCGGTCCTGACATCTAAAGTCACAGCGAGAGCAGTAAAAAAAGTTAAAGAGCAGCTTTTTCATATCCTGAATCATATAAAACCAAAAAAAATTGCGGGAAATATAAATTTTGGCTTGGAAGATCCGGCAAATACCGCTATAATATATGGCACCATTGATATTCTTGCGATTGCAATGTCAGAAGGTAAATTGATCATCACACCAGAGTTCTATCAAAAGGGTATTTCTCTTGATATGGTGATGCAGGGCAGGGTCCTGATAGGCTATCTTCTGGTTTGTGCATTGCGGGTGTTCTTTAACAAAGATGTCAGAAGAGTAGTCCGAGTTGTCAGGAGGATGATTTAATGGCTGAGAATTTTGAAAACACCGTCGGCGCATTAATGAGCAGTCTGGAAAACTATGTTTCCACTAAGACGATCGTAGGCGAGCCGATCCAATATAAAGATATTGTTGTATTTCCAATGGCAGATGTCTCTTTTGGCGTAGCTGCCGGGGCATTCAATAAAGAAACAAAGAACAATGGGGCCGGAGGAGCCGGTGCTCATATCTCCCCGTCTGCAGTGCTGATCATTCAGAACGGGACCTCAAAAGTTGTAAATATCAAAGATAAAGATTCCATCAATAAACTGATTGAAATCATTCCTGATATTATGAACAAGCTTCTCGGTCATACTAAAAAAGAAGAGACTGGCGATGATACGCCGAGAATCGAGGATTATTTATAAACATGTTGTGGTTTTTCCTTGCACTGATCTGCGTATTCGGTTGGGGGTGCGCAGATCTTTTTTATAAGAAAGGTACTGATGATTCGGACAGGTATTCGCATTTAAAGATTGCAGTCTGGGTCGGTCTGGTCATGGGAGTCTGTGCGATCGCACTGCTGATCATCTTTCATAAACAGTTCTCCTTTGGCACGTTTTTTATTGACATGGTGAAATATTCACCAGCGTCCCTCTCCTATATCATTTCGATGGTTATCGGTTATGCAGGCCTTAGGTATTTGGAATTGTCGATCGTTTCTCCTGTTCAAAATGCATCCGGAGCACTTTCTGCTGTCTGCATGGCTGTATTCTTTGCAGTGACAGGCAGAATTACTCATTTCTTTGAAGAGTTTTCTGTTCTTGAGATTGCAGGGTCTGTATTGATCGTAGCAGGCGTCATTTTGCTGGCTGTTGTAGAAAAGAAACTGGCAGATAGTGAAAAGCCTTTGCCTAAAAGCGAACGGAAATACCGTTTGGGAGCATTGGCACTTTTATTTCCGATCCTGTACTGCATCTTTGATACGATCGGTACGGCTGCTGACGGTATTATTTTAAGTGATGAATCCCTGCTGGGACTGGATGAGATCGATGTCCTGATTCTTTATGGACTGACTTTCTTCCTTGCTGCGCTCGGGTGCTTTATCTTTCTTTGGATCAAAAATAAAAAGCCATATAATCCATTCCAAAAATCAGAAGTCAATAAAGGGATCGCTGCCTGCTGTGAGGAATTTGGACAGGTATTCTATGTTTATGCTATGTCTGCACAGCCTGTACTTGCAGCTCCGATGGTTGGGTCCTATTGTATTGTTTCTGTCATCCTGTCCAGAATCTTTATTAAAGAAAAACTGAAACCGTCTCAGACGGTCTGCGTGATTCTTGTTATTGCTGGTATTGTAATGCTGGGTATTGCAGAGGGACTTGCAGAAGCTTAGATTGGTCTGTAAAGTGAAGGCCGCCAGACGGCGGCCTTTTTTTGTTTGTTATTTTTCGGCAATGACTTTCTTCAGTCTTGCGTAGCGCGGTAGAGAATCTTCAAAGTACCGGACCGGCTCTCCTTGAATTAACGGGAGGGCATAATCAAGAAATTCTTTGTTTACAAAATTACCTTTTTTATTGATCCATTCACGAGGGACTTTCTTCTCTGCATTAGCAGCTTCTGAAAGCGGGACCAGGATCATCTTGCATTTATAAGAAGTTGATTCCGGATCACGTTCAAACGCAACCATTCTTCCCGTCTTACCAGCCAGAGCAGATTTGACAGCAAACTTACCGGCTTCGATCGCTTCTTCGATATCTGTTTTAGATGCCATATGTGCGGCACTCCGCTGAAGAAGACTTAATTCGATCGCACGAGTCTTGATTCCTGTACGGGCTTTTAAGAGTCCGCCCAGATAATTAGCCACACCACCTAACTGTGCATGGCCAAAACCGTCGGTACTGGATGTCTGGACTTCCGCTACAAAACGTCCATTGTCATAGTGGATCCCTTCTGATACAGCGATAAAAACATCACCTTTTTTCTCATGGACTTTCTGAACATCATCAAAAAACTGGTCCAGATCAAAGTCTGTTTCCGGAAGGTAGATCAGATCCGGTCCTTCTCCTTTTTCGGAAGCCAGAACAGAGGCGGCAGTCAGCCATCCGGCATGACGGCCCATGATCTCCATAACAGTGATATTATCCGTAGTGTAAACTTTATTGTCTTTGCTGACCTCCATACATGAAGTTGCGATGTATTTTGCAGCACTGCCATATCCCGGGCAGTGGTCGGTGCCAGCCAGATCATTATCGATCGTTTTCGGAACACCGATCACGCGGCATTCATAACCGACTTTTTTCATATAACGATAGATCTTATTGCAGGTATCCATGGAGTCATTTCCACCGTTATAAAAGAAATAGCGGACATTATATTTTTTGAATACTTTCAGTATCTTTTTGTAATCAGTATCATCTTCATCCGGGTCCGCAATCTTATATCTGCATGATCCGAGCTCTGAAGATGGAGTATTGACCAGAAGAAGAAGCTCGTCTGCATCTTCTTTGGACATATCAAATAAGCGGTCATTCAGAACGCCGATGATGCCGTTTTCCGCACCGTAAACATTGGTGATCTCATCTGAATCCAGAGCTGTACGGATCACACCATATGCACTGGAATTGATGACGGATGTAGGCCCGCCGGATTGTCCGAAAATTGCACTGCCAATCAGTTTCTCTGCCATAAGTTTCTCCTTTGATTTATGCTTTTCCGTTGCAGCCAAGAACGTTAATGATCTTATGAGCGACCAATTCTTTAATAGCTTCTCTGGATGGTTTCAGATACTGACGAGGGTCAAAATGATCCGGATGTTCGTCAAAGTATTCGCGGATGGTAGCGGTCATTGCCAGACGAAGGTCAGAGTCGATATTGATCTTACAGACTGCAAGAGAAGCTGCCTGACGAAGCTGATCTTCCGGAACACCAATCGCACCAGGCATGTTTCCGCCATGCGCATTGATCTTTTCTACCAGATACTGAGGAACGGAAGAAGAACCATGCAGGACGATAGGGAAGGATGGAAGACGTTTTGCAACTTCTTCCAAAATATCAAAACGCAGCTGCGGTTTGGTGCCCGGTTTGAACTTATAAGCGCCATGACTGGTTCCGATTGCGATAGCCAGTGAGTCGCATCCTGTCCGTTCTACAAATTCCTGAACATCTTCCGGTCGTGTGTAAGAAGAATCTTCTGCACTGACATTTACTTCATCTTCAATACCAGCCAGCGTTCCAAGTTCTGCTTCTACAACAACGCCGTGATCATGAGCATATTCCACAACTTTCTTTGTTTCTGCAATGTTTTCTTCCAGAGACAGAGAAGATTTATCGATCATGACAGATGTAAAGCCTCCATCGATACAGCTCTTGCAAAGATCAAAGCTGTCACCATGATCTAAATGCAGGCAGATCGGGAGTCCGGTCTCTATGACAGCAGCCTCCACCAGCTTCATCAGATAGGTATGATTTGCATAGGCGCGAGCTCCTTTGGAGACCTGAAGAATCAGCGGAGCATTTAATTCTTTTGCAGCTTCCGTGATACCCTGGACGATTTCCATATTGTTCACGTTAAAAGCGCCGATCGCGTAACCGCCGTTATAAGCTTTCTCAAACATTTCTTTTGTTGTAACCAGTGGCATAATGATCCCTCCTTAACAAAACAGGTTTGATTTTTTCTTATTATACAATAGATTTAATGCAAAAAGGTAAAAAAAAGAGAACCGATCATTCGGTTCTCAATGGATTTCAATTAAGCTCTTTCAACTTTCCCTGATCTCAGGCAGGAAGTACAAACATGCATTGTCTTCGCGCCGCCGGCAGTTTTAACTTTTACAGACTTAATGTTCGATTTCCACATCTTGTTGGATCTTCTATGTGAGTGGCTGACCTGAATTCCAAAATGAACGCCTTTTCCACAGATATCACATTTTGCCATTTCATTGCACCTCCTTCTTGCGATGTAGTGCTTTACAGCACGCTCAATATATTAACAAATAATGATATTGAATGCAAGCGAAATTTTCTGTTTCCATTTTAATTAAAGTAGTTTATAATTCTAATACGTTTCCACACATTTTATGTGTTGTTTTTTGTGTGGTTAATTTTGAATGGAGGGCTTAAATGAAAGGTATATATACCACGGACTACGGGAAGATCATTATTGATACGTCAGTCATTGCCAAAATGGCAGGTTTAAGAGCAATTGGCTGCTTTGGTATTGTCGGTATGGCAGCTTTAAGCAAGCGTGATGGTATTGTAAAACTTCTGACGAGAAACAGCCTGACAAAGGGAATCCAGGTCACGATCGAGCAAAATGAGATCGTTATTGATTTTCATGTGATCGTTGCATATGGAGTTTCCATTAAGACAATTTCGGATAATCTGGTGGATGCAGTCACTTATCAGGTGGAAAGCGCAACCGGGTTTAAAGTGAAAAAAATAAACATCCTTGTTGAAGGTGTCAGGGTGATCGACTAAGGAGGATTTGATACGTGTTGGAATATATTGATGCCGGAACATTAAGGATCATGTTCCTGGCAGGAGCTAAAAATCTGGAGTCAAAGAAAGACTGGATCAATGAACTGAATGTCTTTCCGGTCCCGGATGGGGATACCGGAACGAATATGACTTTAACAGTTAAGAATGCAGTCACTGACCTGAAAAAACTGCCAAAAGATACTTCCATCGCTGCAATCGTTAAAACGATCGCAAGCGGGACTCTGCGTGGAGCACGTGGTAATTCAGGTGTCATCTTGTCTCAGTTGTGCCGGGGCTTTTCAAAAGAAATTGAAAGCACGCCGGTGAAGAACATTGATAAAGAATTACTGGCAGCATCCTTTGAACGAGCTGTTGCTACTGCTTATAAGGCGGTTATGCAGCCAAAAGAAGGTACGATCCTTACAGTCGCTAAAGCCGCCAGTGCTAAGGCAAAAGAACTTGCAAAAGAAGATATTACGCTTCAGCAGTTTTTCCAGTCCATTAACCGTTATGCTGAATATATATTGGGGAAAACACCGGATATGCTTCCTGTTTTAAAAGAAGCTGGTGTGGTGGATTCCGGCGGCCAGGGACTGGTTGAGTTTCTGAAGGGGGCTTATGAAGCTTATGTAAATGATGTGACGGAATGGGAAGATATCATTACTCCGGATGCAGAAGAGCATACTGCCATTGAAGAAGCCCCAAGGAAACGGATCGATACGACCAATATTGAAACATCAGATATTAAATTCGGCTACTGCACGGAATTTATCATTAATCTGGAAAAAGATTTTGATGAAAGAGAAGAGTATGAGTTTAAATCTTTCCTTTCTTCTATTGGTGATTCCATTGTCTGTGTCAATATGGATGATCTGGTGAAAGTGCATGTTCATTCCAATCATCCGGGAGAGATCATTGAGAAAGCCCTGACCTATGGATCTCTTTCCAGTCTGAAAATTGACAATATGCGTGAAGAGCATAATCAGAAAGTCATCAAGGAATCTGAGATGGCAATGGCAGCAAGTGAAAATGCAACAGCTGAGTTCCTTTCTGTTCCTAAGAAGGAATGGGGATTTGTTGCAGTTTGTGCTGGCGACGGCATTGCAAAGATCTTCAAAGGAATGAGTGTTGATGAGGTGATCGAAGGTGGTCAGACGATGAATCCAAGTACGGAAGATATCGTTGAAGCTGTTAATAAAGTCAATGCAGAGAATGTCTTTGTGCTTCCAAATAACGGTAATATCATTATGGCTGCTAATCAGGCCAGCTATTTGGTACAGGACAAGAAAGTGATCGTCATTCCGACCAAAACGGTTACTCAGGGTATCTCAGCCGTTATCAATTACGTCCCTGCTTTATCCATTGAAGATAATACGCATGAGATGACAGAAGCAGCGAAAGAGATCAGAACCTGTGAGATCACATATGCGATCCGCGATACAGAGATTGACGGAAAACAGGTTCATACCGGTGATTATATGGGAATCGGAGACGGACATATGCTGGCTGTGGGAACAGAACGTGTGCAGACAGCGATCAATGCCATCAAAGCGATGGTTGATGAGGATTCCGAACTCCTGACGATCTATTACGGAGCAGATGCCTCTGAAGATGAAGCGACAGAAATTGCAGATCTTCTTGAGGAAGATGATGCATTTGCAGATATTGACATCGAAGTCGTTTACGGAGGACAGCCTGTTTATTATTATATTATTTCAGCAGAGTAAATACTCCTCAAATGGAACTGACATCTTTAAAAGGAATAGGCGAAAAGACAGCCGAACTGTTTCATAAACTCGGCTGCAGTACGGTGGAAGAACTCTTGGAGTTCTTCCCTCGTGATTATGAGGTCTTTTTCCCTCCGGTTACGATCGGCGAAATCGGATACCGGACGTTTGCCACAATTCGCGGCGTATTCACCCAAAGTGTTTTTCAAAGACGGATCAAAAAAATGACTCTTACAACGGCCCAGTTTAAGGATGAGGTCGGGGGAAGCATCAGAGTCTGTTATTTTAATGCTCCGTTTATGAAGGATGCAATCCACCCTGGTGAGCTAACCATTTTGCGTGGAAGGATCAGCCGAAAACACGGCATCCTGCAGATAGATCAGCCTAAAATATACACGCCTGACGAATATATGGCTCTCATGGGCCAGATGCAGCCTATCTATCCGCTGACAAAAGGTCTGTCCAATGCTGCTATTACAAAGGCCGTTAAAAATGCATTTGCAACAGATGTCTATTTACAGATCGATAAAAATGATCTGATCCCTGGAAAGATCCGGGAACGATACGGACTTTGCTCAAAGAGCGAAGCTGTTAGAAATCTGCATTTTCCAATGGATGACGGAGCTTTTTCACGTGCTGCGGTACGAATGTCTTTTGAAGAGATCTTTCTTTTCATTCTTGCCATGAAGCGGAACGAGTCCGGCTTTCATGCAGATAGTCATATTCGAATTCCATTTGATGACCGGACACGGGGGTTTCTGGACAGTCTTCCATATGATCTGACCAATGCGCAGAATAAGGTGATCAGTGAGATCACTGCTGATATGGACTCCGGTAAAGTCATGAGCCGTCTGATCCAGGGCGATGTAGGTTCTGGGAAAACGATCGTAGCTGTGTGTGCTTTAATGAATGCAGCTTATGCCGGTTATCAAAGTGCGTTTATGGCTCCGACAGAGGTCCTGGCCAAGCAGCACTATGAGACTATCACACATCTTTTTAAAGAGTATGGGATTGATCTTCATGCCGCTCTCTTAACTGGGTCCATGACAAATCTGGAGAAAAAAGTAGTTTATGATGCTTTAGAAGACGGCCGGATCGATATTTTGATCGGAACACATGCACTGTTTCAGGAAAAAGTGAATTACCGCACGCTTGGCCTTGTGATCACAGATGAACAGCATCGTTTTGGGATCAAGCAAAGAGAAGCGCTGGCCAAAAAAGGAAGTGAACCTCATATGATCGTTATGAGTGCGACACCAATTCCACGAACCCTTGCGCTGATCCTATATGGTGATATGGATGTGTCCGTCATCAATGAACTTCCAGCAAAAAGAAAACCGATCAAAAATGCAGTCGTCGATATTTCCTATCGCGATAATATATACCGATTTCTGGAAAAGGAAGTAAAAAATGGCCACCAGGCCTACATCATTTGTCCGCTGGTGGAGTATTCAGAAGGGATGGAAGCGTCTAATGTGACAGATTATTCCGAAATGCTTCGCGATATCATGGATGAACAAATATCGATCGGAATGCTTCACGGGCAGATGCCTGCCGCAAAAAAGAATGAGATCATGCAGCGTTTTTCGGATGGGGAGATTCATATCCTGGTTTCTACGACAGTCGTTGAGGTTGGTGTGGATGTTCCGAATGCGACGGTTATGGTCATTGAAGACGCCAATCGGTTCGGACTGGCTGCTTTGCATCAGCTGAGAGGTCGTGTCGGCCGTGGCAGTGATCAGAGTTACTGTATTTTTGTTTCAAATAATGCGTCCAAAGAAGCAATGGATCGTTTGAATATCTTAAAAACCTCAAATGATGGGTTTGAGATCGCATCAAAAGATCTTTCTATCCGTGGTCCTGGAGAGTTTATGGGAATCAGACAGAGCGGTGCGCTTTCTTTTAAGAATTTTGACCTGTATCGGGATGCCGATGTCGCACAAAAAGCCCTGGAAGCGGTGAATCTTCTTCTTTCTGGAGAAATCGTTCCAAATGAAAGAGAAATGCAAGTCCTAGACGAGAAATGTGCCCAAGCGAAAGGTGGCATACTTTTATAAATTGTGCTAAAATCTAACTAATTATTATAGAAGGATGGGCTGAATATGAAGATAGTCGTTCTTTGCGGCGGAATCAGTACGGAAAGGGAAGTATCACTTCGTACTTCTACAAAGGTTTCAGCTGCGCTGGCACTTAGAGGACATCAGGTTGTAATGATCGACGTGTTTTTCGGAGAAGAAAAGCTCCCGTCTTTTTATCTTCCGATGGATTTTACGGCAAAAGCTGATGAATACAGAAGCAAAAATGACCTGATCACACCGGAATTGATCGCCAAGACCGGCTTGTTTGGACCAAACGTCGTTGAAATCTGCAAAGAGGCAGATATTGTCTTTATCGGACTGCATGGTGCGAACGGCGAAGATGGAAAGGTGCAGGCCTTCTTTGAGAAAGAGGGAATCAAATTTACCGGTTCCGATTCTGTCTCCAGTGCATTGGCGATGAGTAAGGAAAAGACCAAGGAGGTCGTTGCTGAACATATTCGTATGCCGAAAGGAATCGCACTTCATAAGGGCGAACAGGAATCGTCTATTAAGCCTCCTTGTATCATTAAACCAAGCAATGGTGGATCCAGCGTAGGTGTTATGATCGTAAAAGAAGGAGATGATTTCCAAAAGAATCTGGAAACCGCCTTTGAATACGATGACACCGTGATCGTAGAGGAGTTTATTGATGGACGTGAACTGACACAGGCTGTATTTGATGGAAAAGCCCTTCCTCCGGTAGAGATCTGTCCGGATGAAGATGAATGGTACGATTATTCCAATAAATACAATGGAAAGACCAAGGAAGTCTGTCCGGCGGAGATCCCGGAAAGTGTTCTGGAGGAGATGTCCGAAAAATCAGTCCGGTTTGGAGAATTGCTCGGACTGGATGTTTATTACCGTATCGATTATCTGTTGGATAAAAACGGTTTGCTTTATGCATTGGAAGCAAATTCTTTGCCTGGAATGACAGATACATCCCTGGTACCACAGGAAGCAGAGGCTGTCGGAATGGATTATCCAACACTTTGTGAAAAGATTATAGAAGTATCACTCAGGAAGTATCAATAATGAAGAATGTTACATTAAGACAATTACAAAAAGTAACGATGGGACGTCTTTTCCATGCCGCTGGTGTGATGGATGTAGAAATCAGCGCCATCGTTTCAGACAGCAGAAAAGTTCGGGATGACTGCCTTTTTATCTGCATCAAAGGAGCAAAAGCAGACGGCCATGATTTCGCACAGACTGTGATCGAAAATGGCGCTTTGGCCGTTGTATCCGAAAAAGAACTGCCTGACTTTGAAGGCCCTTATCTTTTGGTGGATTCCACATTTGAGGCAACAAAAGCGATCGCCCAGTATTACAGGGAACAGCTGGATGTTGTTTTTATCGGTGTGACAGGCAGTGTTGGTAAAACCAGCACCAAAGAGTTCATCGCAGAAGTATTAAGCAGACGCTACCGTGTTCATAAAACACAGGGGAATCTGAATAATGAATGGGGTGTTCCATTTACGATTTTCCGGATCAAAGAAGGAACAGATGTCGCAGTCATTGAAATGGGTATTAATCATTTTGGCGAAATGGACCGTCTGGCAAAGATGGTACAGCCGGATATCGTTGTTATGACGAATATCGGGCAAAGTCATCTGGAGTTTCTGGGAAGCCGGGATGGCATTCTGAAAGCAAAAGCAGAGGTATTCCATTATCTTTCTGACGATGGAAAAGTGATCTTGAATGGAGATGATGATAAGTTATCTCTGATCAAAAGTGTTAAGGGAATCCGACCGCAGTTATTTGGTCTTGGTTCACAAAATGATGTTTGTGCAGAAAATGTAGTGCTCCATGGGATCAAAGGAAGTTCTTTTGATATCGTGATGCGTGATCATGGTGGAAAGCTTTCTATGCGGATCAATCTACCGGTTCCTGGAAAACAGATGATCTATAACGCACTGGCAGCGTATCTGGTGGCAGTAAACATGGATCTTTCTCCAATTCAGATCAAGGAAGCATTAGAACATCTTTCCACCGGTTTGGCAGGCAGAAATAATATTGTCAAAACTGACCGGTACACCATCCTGGATGACTGCTATAATGCATCGCCGGCATCTGTTGAATCCGCTGTGGATGTATTAAAACTGACAGATGGAAGAAAAGTCGCTATTTTAGGCGACATGCTGGAATTAGGGGAAGATACAGAAAAATACCATTATCAGGTTGGTAAATATGTGGCAGAAGCAGGGATCGATCTGATCATTTGTGTAGGCCCGATCAGTGAGAAGATGCAGCTTGGTGCTAAATTAAGCACAGACAATGAAGTGCGTCATTTTATTAATGTAGATGACTGCATTCGTTTCCTGCCGGATCTTCTGCGAAGGGGTGATAATATTCTGGTCAAGGCTTCTCATTCTATGAATTTTTCAAAGATTGTTGATTTCCTGAAATTATGAAAATAATCACAGCGCCGGCGAAACTTCATGGAGAACCTCAAATTGAAAGCATTGCGCCGAAAGGCGACATGCTTCTTTTTGACATAGAAACAACCGGTTTGAGCAAAGCGAAAACCCAGGCATATCTGATCGGCTGTGCATATTACGAGAACGACAGTTGGATGATACGCCAGTATCTGGCAGAAAGTGCGCTGGATGAAAGAGAAATCCTGGAAAGCTTCTTTCAATTTGCCTCTGGTTATCATTACTTGGTACATTTTAACGGGGATGGTTTTGATATCCCATATTTGGATTTTAAACAGGAATTTTACGGGTTAGGGTTTGATTTTACCCGGTTTCAAAGTGTGGACATCTATAAATATGCCAAACCGCTGCGAAAATTGCTGGACCGAAAAAGCCTGAGCCAGAAATCGATCGAAGAATTCCTGCATATTGACAGGGAAGACCAGTTAAATGGTGGTTTGTTGATCCCGTATTATTATGAATTTGAACGTACCGGAGATCCAAAAGCAGAAGAACTCCTTTTACTGCATAATTTTGAAGATGTTCAGGGGATGCTGGAGATTCCTGCAATCCTGAAGTACCTATCCATTCTGGATGGAGCTTTTACGTTTGACCATCTGGAGACCGCATCGGGTTATGCCATACTGACCTTTCATTTAAAAAATGAGATGCCAGTTCCTTTTGAAAGATCAGATCAGAAACAGGATTTGATCGTCTGTGCGGATGGCCATTTGCTGCAGATCAGCATTAGGATGTTTGAAGGAACTGCCAGATTTCCGCTGGAAGACGTAGAAAACTATTACTATTTACCGGCAGAAGATAAAGTTGTCCATAAAGATGTCGCTCAGTTTGTCGACAAACAGTACAGGAAGAAGGCTACAAAAAAGAACTGCTTCTTAAAAAAAGAAGGTAGTTTTCTCCCGCAGACACATCCGTTTTTCCAACCGGCTTATACGGTTGAAGGCGATAAAAAGAGATCTTACTTTGAATTAATGCAGATTACCGATGCAGATCAGGAACTGCTAAAGGAATATGCACTTGATATCATCAACAGTTAAAGATATAATCTCTTGGTATGTTTTGAACCCTGTTTATGGGTATATTAGGAACAATTCATGGCTGTACTGACTTTCCGCGGAGGTGTGCATCCGCCGCGAAACAAAAAAATAACTGCAAATAAACCTGCTAAAGACTGCTACACCAGAGGAGACGTCAGTTTTCCACTGTTTTTTCATCATGGCCTGCATGCTCGTCCGGTCGTAAAAGGCGGCGAATGGGTCAGCGCCGGGACATTGATCGCAAAGGCAGACGGATACGTTTCTGCTAATGTGCATTCTTCCGTTGCAGGTATCGTGAAATACGTAGATTTTGATACGATCGTGATTGAAAACGCTGGTGAAATGCATGAAGAACCGCGTCTTTTGACACGGCATTACACTCTGATGGAGCCTCAGGAGATCATTGATCTGATCCGTGAAGCAGGTGTCGTTGGTATGGGCGGAGAAGAAGGCTATCCGACACATATCAAGCTTTCTCCGGAGGATCCGGAAAAGATCCGTTATGTCATCGTTAATGGATGTGAATGTGAACCGTATCTGACTTGTAATTTCCGCAGACTGATCGAAGAACCGGATAAGATCGTAGAGGGTCTGAAGATCGTTCTTCAATTATTTGATAATGCCATGGGTATTATCGCGATCGAAGATGACAAAAAATCAGCTGTTATAAAAATAAAGAATTATCTGTTAGAGGAACCAAGAATCCGTACCCGGATGCTTTATACCAAATATCCGCAGGGCGCGGAACGGCAGCTGATCTATGCGCTGACAAAAAGAAAACTCAATTCCCAGATGAATCCTTCTGATGCCGGCATCCTGGTTTTGAATGTGGAGACCATATATGCTATTTGGAAAGCAGTGGTAGAGGGAAGACCTTTGATCAGCCGTATGGTAACTGTGGCTGGCGATGCCATTAAGAATCCGGGTAATTTCAGAGTCAATATCGGAACCAATATCCAGGAATTAATAGCTGCAGCAGGAGGTTTTTCAGCCCCTCCGGAAAAAGTAATCATTGGAGGGCCGATGACAGGAGAATCCATACTGGATCTGGACCGGCCGGTTACAAAAGATACCAATGCAGTCCTGGCATTTCGGGCGGATCCCGTTATTCGTGTACATCAGACAAACTGTATTCATTGCGGAAGATGCATGGAAGTCTGTCCAAGCAATTTGATTCCTACAAAGCTTGCCGATTACGCGGCATTGGGCAGAACAGACTTTTTCCAGGACAACGATGGCGTAGAATGTATTGGATGTGGTTCATGCTCCTATATTTGTCCGGCAAAGCGAAGCCTGGCAGAAATAATTGTTTCCATGAAACGGATGCTCACGAACGAATAATTAATCAGGATTAGCAGATTTGAACGAAAACACAAAACTGAGAATATCATTTTTCCCGCATATCAGAGATAAGGCTTCTACAAGCCGTATCATGCTGGATGTAGCAATAGCGCTTCTTCCGGCATGTATTTTTGGCGTCTTTAATTTTGGATGGTATTCACTCCTGCTGATACTTGTCTGCGTTGCAACATGTGTCATTTTGGAGTTTCTGTGGGATGTTTTAACAAAGAAGAAAATGACGATCCGTGATCTGAGTGCGGTTGTGACAGGCATGATCCTTTCTTTGAATCTTCCGCCTAAGCTTCCTTTATGGATGGCTGCATTAGGGTCTGCATTTGCTATAGTGATCGTGAAACTTCTTTTTGGCGGATTAGGACAGAACTTTATGAATCCTGCCGCTGCTGCAAAATGCTTTTTGATGATCTGTTTTACCGGGCAGATGAATCTGTTCGTCTACCAGGGCGTTTTAAGCACGACACCTTTGGATGTACTACGTGCCGGCGGCAGTGTAGATCTCCTTCAGCTGTTTTTGGGTAATACATCCGGCTGTATTGGAGAAACATGTGCACTTGCCTTAATTATAGGAGCCATCTATCTGTTTATCCGAAGGATCATTGATTTCCGGATCCCTCTTTGCTATTTGCTTGCTGCTTTTATTTATATAGCTATTTATTCACTGCTGACCCGTGGAGGCATAGATTTTACATTGATCGGCGCCCATATGCTTGGCGGCGGAATGCTGCTGGGTGCCTTTTTCATGGCAACCGATTATGTGACCAGTCCGGTTTCCCGTCCGGGAAGGATGATCTACGGAGCATTAGTTGGAGCATTGATCTGTACGTTCCGCTTATTTGGCGCTACTAACGGCAGCATTTGTTACGCCATTATTTTAAGCAACCTTGTTGTTCCGCTGATAGAGCGGATCACCCGAAGAAAGACCTTCGGAAAGGAGGCGTGACAGTATGAAGATCAATAAAAATTTATGGTTTCTTATTATTCCGATCTTCTGTATTGCTCTGATCACAGGGTCTTTCTTCTATACACGCGGGATCATCAAAGCAAATGAAGCTGCAAAAGCAAATGGAGTTATTTCAGAGGTATTTCCGGATGCCGTCCGTTATTCGGAAGCAACCTATAATAAACGATTCCTTGCCCTTTATCTGGAAGAACAAGGGTATGATACAACGGATGTGGTTGTCGATCATGTGGTTTATGCCAGAAATGAACAGAATGCAGTTAAAGGATTGATCATCTACGTAAATTGCTATAAAAAATATGGCGGTCTGATCCAGATGGCAGTGGGTATTCAGAATAACGGAACGATCAATGGCTACACGATCCTGGATATTTCTGATGCAAAGGGATTGGAAAGTAAAGTGAAGGAAGATGATTTTCAAAATCAGTTTATCGGGAAAAATGTTTCCACATTTGTGCTTTCTGATGAGCCGCATAGCGATGCGGAGATTGCTGCACCGAATGGGGCAAGAGATGCATCCGGTACAGTGGTTAACGGAATCAATACTGCTATCATCACTTTAGAGTTTATAGATGAAAGTATGGGAGGATTGTTGGAGTGAAAGAGAAAAAAGACAACATCTTCCGAAGATTTTATTACGGTTTGTGGAAAGAAAACCCAATCCTGTTTCTGTGTCTGGGTCTTTGTCCGGTTCTTGCCGTTTCCACGACAGCGGCATATGCACTGGCAATGGGTGCTTTTACTACCGCTGTGCTTATCCTGACGAATGTCTTTGTTTCTGCACTGAAAAAGATCATACCGAACGAGCAAAGGCTATTAGGCTACCTTTTACTTGCAGCAAGCTTTACCGTGGCTGGTCAGCTGTTCCTGAAAGCATACCTTCCTGATTTCAGCGAAGCACTTGGTATTTTTATTCCGTTAACAGCTGTCAATGGGGTCATTTACGATCGTGCTGAAAGGTGTGCGTATGTCAGCAATCCGGGAATTGCCTTATTTGACGCGATTGGAACAGGTATCGGCTATACGTTTATTATTACCTTATTAGGTGCGATCAGGGAGATCATTGCTTTTGGCACCATTTTTGGGATTCGTCTGATCCCGTCTGACTACACCATCTCGTTCACTGCTTTGGCTCCTGGCGCCTGCATTATTTTAGCCTTCATTATGGCTTTAGCAAATAAGATCAGAGGAGGGCACAGGTCATGACAAAATTATTCTATGCTGCAATTATCGCCGCGTTTGTTAATAATCTGGTCCTTACCCAGTCTCTTGGAATGGATAGTTTTATCCGCAACTCCAAAGATCTTGCAACATCTGTCCGAATCTCAGTCAGCGTATTGTTCGTAACGGTCATATCATCCCTTATCACATGGCCGATCGGCAGATATGTTCTGGATAAACTGCAGATATCATTTTTGTCTACTATTCTTTTCCTTTTGGTAGAGGCTGCACTGGTATGGTTTGTCCTTTTTGTCATGAAGAAGATCAGTGTTAACTTGTATGACCATTACAAGGAACTTCTGGCTCTGATCATTATTAATAGTGCAGTCCTTGGGATTATATTGAACAACGTGGAGGTTGGATATAGTTTTATCCGAAGCACTGTTTTCAGTATTTTCGGCGCAGTTGGTTTTGGTATTGCAATGATCCTGATGGCTGGAGTAAGAGAAAAGATCAAATATAACGATATTCCGGGACCATTTGAAGGGGTACCGATCCTTTTAGTAACGGCCGGTCTGATGTCTATCGCCTTTTACGGGTTTACCGGATTGTTATTATAGAACTTGAGAAATAAGAAGGCTTTTAGTATAATAATTTGGCATGTTTTTAAAATAAGTAAGATTGGAAACATGCCCGGAGGAATAAAATGAACATTCTTGCATGTCTGACACCGAAAAGTGATGTCGATTATGTTACGGATGAAGCTACTTTATTTAAAGTTTTGCAAACGATGGAACACCGGAATTTTTCCGCGATCCCGATCATTAATAAAAAAGGAAGATATATCGGAACTATCACATCAGGTGATATTCTGGGCTGTATCAAAGAAAACTTTAATTTATCCGTAAAAGACTCCGCCAAGTTCCCTGTCCGCAATGTCAGACGGACAAGGGATTATAAAGCAATTGGAGTTCATGCAGGATTCGAAGAGATCCTGGACAAAGCTGTTAATCAGAATTTTGTACCGGTCGTGGATGATGAAGAAATATTTGTTGGAATCCTGACCAGAAAAGAAATCATGAAATGGATGCATGATGAATATACACGCGAGCATCCGGAGGGAGGAAACTAAGTGTCACAGAATGTATATGATGTTTTAGCCGAAAGAGGGTTTATCGCGCAGTGCACACATCCGGAAGAACTGCGGGATCTGCTCGGCAGAGAAAAAGTTAAGTTCTATATCGGGTTTGATGCAACTGCGGATTCTCTGACTGCCGGACATTTCCTGACAATTATGGCGATGATCCATATGCAGAAAGCCGGTCATATTCCGGTCGCATTAATGGGCGGCGGAACAACGATGGTTGGTGACCCTTCCGGAAAAAGCGATATGCGTAAAATGATGACCAAAGAGACGATCGACCACAATGTGGAATGTTTTAAAGAACAGATCAGTCATTTTCTGGATACTTCTGAAGGAAAGATGATCTTTTCCAATAATGCAGATTGGCTTTTGAGTCTGAACTACGTGGAATTCCTGCGTGAAGTTGGTGTACATTTTTCCGTAAACCGAATGCTGACAGCAGAATGCTATAAGCAGAGAATGGAGAAAGGTCTGACTTTCTTCGAGTTTAACTATATGATCATGCAGTCCTACGATTTCCTGAAACTGAACCAGATGTATGATGTTTGTCTGCAGATGGGCGGCGATGATCAGTGGTCTAATATTATTGGCGGCGTAGAACTGATCCGCAGAAAAGAGCAGAAACCGGCATATGGTCTGACCTTTACTTTGCTGACGACATCAGAAGGCATCAAGATGGGTAAGACCGTTAACGGTGCATTATGGTTAGATCCGGAAAAGACCAGCCCATATGAATTCTATCAGTATTGGAGAAATATTGAGGACGTGAAAGTGGAGCAGTGTCTTGGACTGCTGACATTCCTGCCAATGGAGGAAGTCAGAAGACTTGGTGCGTTGGAAGGTGCGGAAATCAATAAAGCAAAAGAAGTTCTGGCATTTGAAGTCACGAAGATCGTTCATGGCGAAGAAGAGGCAATAAAAGCACAGAATGCAGCAAGAGAAGTATTCGCCGGCTCTGGTATGAGTGAGCACATGCCAAGTTATGAATATACAAAGGAAGCATTTGCTGCCGCGGATGTCATCCAGGCTCTTGTAGACACAGGCCTGGCAGGGACCCGTTCTGACGGCAGACGTCTGATTGAAGGTGGCGGAGTTCTGGTCAATGATGAAAAAGTCACAGACGTAAAACGCACACTTTCCGACAATGATCTTACAGATGGAGCACTTGTTCTGAAAAAAGGAAAGAAAAAAGCAGTCAAGATCATTGTGAAATAATCAATCAAGGCGGCACCGCATGTGCCGCCTTATTTCCGAAAAAGCATATTATTAGTTGGAGGCATATCATGCATAAATCATATGGAGTAAATGAATTAAGACAAATGTTCCTGGATTTCTTTGAAAGCAAGGGACACCTGGTCATGAAGAGTTTTTCGCTGGTACCGCATAATGACAAGAGTCTTCTTTTGATCAATGCCGGTATGGCACCATTAAAGCCGTATTTCACCGGGCAGGAGATCCCGCCTCGCAGAAGAGTTGCTACCTGCCAGAAATGTATCCGTACCGGTGATATTGAAAACGTTGGAAAGACGGCTCGTCATGGAACGTTTTTCGAAATGCTGGGTAATTTCTCCTTTGGAGATTACTTTAAGAAAGAAGCATTACAGTGGACCTGGGAATTCCTGACAGAATGGGTTGGTCTGGAGCCGGATCGTCTTTATCCATCCGTATATCTGGATGATGACGAGGCATTTGATATCTGGAACAAAGTAATCGGTATTCCTGCAGAGAGAATCTCCCGGTTTGGCAAGGAAGACAATTTCTGGGAGCATGGCGCTGGTCCTTGTGGTCCTTGCAGCGAAGTTTATTATGACAGAGGCGAGGAATATGGCTGCGGTAAACCGGACTGCAAAGTAGGCTGTGACTGCGACCGCTACATGGAAGTCTGGAATGACGTGTTTACACAGTTCGACGGTGATGGTAAGGGCGGATATATAGAACTGGAAAATAAGAATATTGATACCGGAATGGGCTTAGAGCGTCTTGCTGTTGTTTCTCAGGGCGTCGATTCCATTTTTGATGTGGATACCATCTGTGCGATCCGTGATAAAGTCTGTGAGGCTGCAGGCGTGATCTATCATACAGATGAGAAAAAGGATATCTCTATCCGCCTGATCACTGACCATATCCGTAGTGCTACATTTATGATCTCTGATGGAATTAATGCTTCCAATGAAGGCAGAGGCTACGTTCTCAGACGACTGATCCGGAGAGCTGCCCGCCACATTCGTATGCTGGGAATAGCTGATCATTTTATGCCGATCCTGAGTGAAACCGTTATTGAATGTTCCAAAGATGCTTATCCGGAACTGGAAGAAAAGAAGGCTATGATCCTGAAGACACTGGCTAACGAAGAAGACCGTTTCTACAAGACACTGGATCAGGGCATGAAAAAACTGAATGAAATGATCGAGAGTGCAAAAGCGGATGGAAAGACAGAACTTTCCGGAAGTGATGCGTTCCGTTTATATGATACTTATGGCTTCCCTCTTGATCTGACAAGTGATGTGCTGGAAGATTCCGGTATGACAGTGGATGTTGAGGGCTTTGAAAAAGAAATGGAGATTCAGAGAGAGACAGCCAGAAGCGCACGCGCAACAACCAATTACATGGGTGCTGATGCAACTGTTTATGAAGAACTTCCATTAACCCTGACAACAGAGTTTACAGGTTATGATGTCCTTCAGGATGAATCTGTCATCACAGCCCTGACTTCAGAAGACGCAGTGGTCGAAACACTTGCAGAAGGGGACATGGGTACGATCATTACTGCTAAAACTCCGTTCTATGCTACCAAAGGTGGTCAGGAAGCTGATAAAGGTGTGATCAAAACCGACAACAGTGAGTTTCTTGTTAAGGATGTCATTGCACTTGCTAATGGCGTGACAGGGCACGTTGGAGTTGTATCAAAAGGTCAGTTTGTGGTCGGTGATGCAGTAAGAATGGAAACCGATACAGTGATCCGTAAAAATACTGCAAAGAATCACAGTGCTACACACTTGCTGCAGGCAGCATTAAGGAAAGTATTAGGCAGCCATGTAGAACAGGCAGGATCTCACGTAACAGATATGGAACTTCGTTTTGACTTCACACATTTCTCCGCATTGACTGCAGAAGAAATCAAAGAAGTAGAACAGATCGTTAACGATAAGATCGCAGAGGGAATTGCCGTTCATACGGATGTCATGGATATTGACGAAGCCAAAAAGAGCGGTGCAATGGCTCTCTTTGGTGAAAAATACGGTGATAAAGTCCGTGTTGTCAAAATGGGTGAGTTTTCCAAGGAATTATGCGGCGGAACCCATGTTGATAATACATCTGTGATCGGAAACTTTAAGATCATTTCCGAAGGCAGTGTTGCTTCCGGCGTACGAAGAATAACCGCTATTACAGGACAACAGGTACTGCGTTATTACGCTAAGATGGAAGAACAGTTCCATCAGGCAGCTTTAAAAGCAAAAGCAGAGCCTGAGCAGCTTGCGAAAAAGATTGAAGACATGCAGACACAGATCCGTGACCTTCAGGCAGAGATCGCAAAGATCAAGAGCGCTTCTGCAAAAGATGCATTAGGTGAAATCGAGGCAGAAGTTGTCAATGGTATGAATCTGGTCACACGAAAACTGGAAGGTGTCGATATGAACCAGCTGCGTGAACTCGGCGATCAGATCAAAGAGAAGATCGGAGACGGTGTTGTGGCTTTGGCATCGGTTGTAGACGGCAAAGTCAACCTGATCGTTACGGTAACACAAGGAGCTATGGATAAAGGCGCCCATGCAGGAAATATTATTAAAGCGATCGCACCAATTGTTGGCGGTGGCGGCGGCGGCCGACCGAATATGGCTCAGGCTGGAGGAAAGAATCCTGCAGGTATCGAAGAAGCGTTGGAGACAGTCAAAACACTTCTGTAAATATGTTAGGTCGTAAAAGAAACTGGTACTTTAACGGATGGGAGAGCCGGAAAGAAATGTCTTCCTCCGGGAGGGTAAGGACGGTATGGACATATAACGATGATTACTATGCGTTTGATCTGTCCCCGAAAGCCTTCCGGCTCTTGAAGATCTGCTTTATCGCAGTGCCGGCACTGATCGTACTTCTCTGGATCTTCTTTTCCCTGGTCAAAAGTATTGGGAGAGACACGGTGTTATATGTTGGGGCATTCTGGTATGTCAGTGTGATTCCGATGATCTATATGGTCATGGGGGCTGCCGGTGCGTTTAAGCTGAAACCGGAAATGACATACCGGGATATTTATGCCTGCTACCGAAGGATCAAAGTAGCCAGCTGGATCTTACCAATTCTGTTTTTACTTTCTATAATTGGTAATATTGTTTTTTTGATCAATTACAAAGAGTATTTTACTTTTCAAACAGAATTGCCTTGGATGATCGGGGCATTTGTTCTTTTCCTGCTTTCCTTGTTCCTGTTTATTGTGCAGGCGAAAGTGAAGAATAAGATCAAAGTCGTAAAGAAAAAAACGGAAGAAGAGTGATGAGGAGAGCGGAAAAACCGCTCTTCTTGCGTAATACTTTTGTAATAGTTTTTTAACTTAATATCAATGTTTATTTGCTAAAATTCTTAACATATAAGGTAGCTTTTAGTAATTTTTGGAGAAACCGTAATGCGTTGTAAAGAATGCGGAATTGAAGTCGACAATTTGGAAGTATTCTGTCCAAATTGTGGAGCGCCTTTACGGATGACTGCTGACTATGATTTTATCCAGGCAGAAATCGGAGGTAAGGTCGATCAATTCTTAAATGATAAAGATTTCAATCCTTCTGAATCCAACAGGCCGATAAGAAAAACGGCTGAGAATCAGGAAGCGGAAAAAACGGTGGTCGTCAGTAAAAAAGACAACCGTTCCGCACCGGTTCCGGAATTGACCATTATCGGGGAAAAACCGCGTCATGAAAGTGAGAATGGTGACACGATCGCTATCACCAAAGCAATTTATGGGAAAGACACGGTCTTTTCTGTTGACGGAACACAGATCTATGATGATCTTTCCGATGAAGAAGATGAAGATGAATTTGATGAGCAGGAAGAACTGACAGAACAGGAAGAAACACAAACAGGAAAAGGCGGGAACGGCAGACGTTCTGACCGCGATCTTTCCCGTATCAGAGCGCGTGCAAAAGAGCGGAGACGGAAAAAGAGAAAACGGATCATTCTGTTCTCCATTATCGGAGCAGTCGTCCTGATCGCTGCCATTGGTATTATTATTGGCGTGACCGGAAAAAAGAAACAAGAAGAATCTGATAAGGATGCGCCTGATGTGATCACTTCCAATGTAGAAGAAGGCGGTACTTATTCCACGCCTTTTGATCTCACGATCATGTCTGATCAAAATAATAAAATGTACTATACATTGGACGGGAATGAGCCGAACAGACAGTCTGTCCCTTATGGCCAGCCTATCCGGTTTACAAATGAAGACCTTAACGGAGATAATATGGCTATCACATTGAAAGTGGTTTCTTATTCTCCGAATGCTCCTATAATTAAAGGAAAGTCAACGTTTCATTTTACACTCGTTCGTTCTGAGATCGCTCCTCCTTATATGGAACCGGACAGCGGAGATTATTGGGAGGAAGAATATATCTATATTTACGGGCCTGAGGATGCGGATATTTATTATACGTATGACGGGTCTACGCCATCCAAGAACTCTACGCTATATACTGGACCAATCCAGATGAAACGTGGAAATTATGTCCTCAACGCGATCGCTATTGATAAGAGTGGTGTGAAGAGTGAAGTGGCATCTTACGTTTATAATCTGATCGTTGAACCGCAGGTTTCCGAGGACTATGCATTTGAGGTTGTCTTATATGATCTTCTGGAAGAAGGTTTGATCGAGGATGATAAACCGGATGACAGCGGACAGTACAAAGTTCCGGGCGGCGGCATCCGCAGGATCAACCGTGGAGGCACCACGATCATAGAAAATGAATGCTATTATGTGATCCAGGTGGATTATCTGAATGATGGGCAGAACGTTCAGGCCACAACTTATTACGGCATTAATGATCAGACCGGAGAACTGTACAGATTGAACCGGTCATCCGGAAATACCTTCTCATTTGGATAATGATCAGAATCGTTGCTGTCGGGAAAATTAAAGAGACCTTTTTCACGCAGGCCATTGAAGAATATTCAAAAAGGCTGAGCGGCTATTATAAATTGCAGATCGCTGAAGTCGCAGATGAAAAATGCGATGACAAAACGTTGGAAAAGGAAGCAGATAAGATTCTGCGTCATTTAAAGGAAACAGATTATGTGATCGCCCTGGTCATAAAAGGTCAAAAGTTTTCTTCGGAAGGTTTGGCGGAGAAGATCCGTCAGCTGGAATTAGAGGGAAAGAGCAATATCACTTTTGTGATCGGCGGCTCCCTGGGGCTGTCAAAGCGCGTGATAGACCGGGCAGATCTAAAATTAAGCTTTTCTGATATGACGTTTCCTCACCAGCTTATGAGAGTCATTCTTCTGGAACAGATATACAGGGCTTGTAAGATCAATCGGAATGAACCTTATCACAAATAGTTCACTTTACTTTCCCACTGACGGGATGTAAAATGACTATGCTTTTTTATTGCGGAGGTAATGAAAATGGATTCATTGAAAATTTACGAAGCAGAAAACATCGGTGAAGTACGTGTTACGGAAGATGTGATCGCTATTATTGCCGGGCTGGCGGCTACAGAAGTGGAAGGTGTTCATTCCATGGCCGGCGGTATCACAAATGAGATCGTAGCAAAACTTGGCCGTAAAAACCTGGCTGCCGGAGTCAATGTTAGCTGCGTGGAGCATGTAGTTCAAGTGACATTAAGTCTGGTCATTGAAGTCGGTTTTAATATTCCGGAGGTGTGCAGGATCGTACAGGAACGGGTCAAAACGGCAATTGAAAATATGACCGGTCTTACGGTAGACACTGTAGACATCAAAATCGCGAATGTGAACATTGACAACTGATAATGAAAAATCATTAAAAGGGTGTCATTTCGATACCCTTTTTCTTTTAAAGGAAATCACCTATGAAAATTGACAGAAGGACTCAGTTGCGGGAAGCAGCATTTTTACTATTATTTCGTCTTGATTTCTACTCCAGGCAGGATATGCCGGAGCAGATCAAAGATTTTTTTGATGGAGAAGATGCCTTCACAGAAGAAGAGAAGCAGGCAGTTGCCAATAAAGTTCTTGCCATTTGTGAACTATCAGAAGAGATTGATGATCTTTTAAACCGTATCAGCGTCGGTTGGAAGGTAAAAAGAATGTCGCGTGTGGATCTTACGATCCTGCGGCTTGCTTGTTATGAGATTCAATATGATGATAATGTACCGGTTTCTACCGCTATCAATGAAGCAGTAGAGCTGGCAAAAAGCTATGGGGAGGAAAACAGCCCTTCCTTTGTTAACGGCATTTTAGCTAAGGTCGTTAAAAATGAGCAGTAAGACAAATATCTATACCGTAAAACAGGTTAACTCTTATATAAAAGGTCTTCTGGAGGATGATTTTATACTGCGGAATATTTTTGTGCGCGGAGAGTTGTCGAACTGTAAATATCATTCTACCGGTCATGTTTATTTTTCCCTGAAAGATGAGTCTGGCGTGATCCCGGGCGTTATGTGGAAAAATGATGTAAGAGCACTGTCCTTCCGCCTGGAAGATGGAATGCAGGTCATTGTTCACGGTAATATTTCTGTATATGAAGCCGGTGGACGTTATCAGATATATGCAAAAGGGATCCAGGAAGCAGGAAAAGGCGATCTGGCTGCCAAGTTTGAGGAACTGAAAAAGAAATTGATGGAAATGGGGTATTTTTCCGATGAATACAAAAAGCCAGTTCCCCGTTTCTCCCGGAAGATTGGAGTAGTCACTGCGGAAACAGGCGCGGTGATCCGTGATATATATAATGTGGTCAGTCGGAGAAATCCCTACTGCCAGATTCTTTTGTATCCTGCTAAAGTCCAGGGAGATGGCGCAGCTGAGAGCATTGCTGCCGGCATTCATTACCTGGATCAAACCGATGTGGATGTCATCATTATAGGCCGTGGCGGCGGATCTGCAGAAGATCTCTGGGCTTTTAACGAAGAGATAGTTGCACAGGCCATTTTTCAATGTTCCAAGCCGGTTATCTCTGCTGTCGGCCATGAAACAGATTTTACGATAGCAGATTTTACTGCAGATTTAAGAGCTCCGACACCAAGTGCCGCTGCAGAGCTTGCAGTATTTGATCTGGCGCTGTTTGAAAAAGAACTGGCAGATTATCAATATTCGTTTTACCGGTCATTATCCAATAAGATTGACCGGGTAAGACAACTAACAAAGCAATATGGTCTGAAGATTGAAACATTATCCCCTCAGAATCAGCTGCTGCAAAAAAGACAGCTTCTGACTGATCTGGCAGATAAGCTGGAGGACGAAATGGAAAAAGTCCTGAGAAGATCCCGCGAAGCATTGACTGTCCGCTCTGAGCATCTGCTGGGACTGTCTCCATTAAAAAGACTTTCGGAAGGGTATGCTTTTGTCACAGATAAAGAAGAGCGGTCCCTGCGAAGTATAAAGCAGATCGCACCGGATGATCAGATCAATTTATATGTGGCAGATGGCATTGCACAAGCAAAAGTGATTTCAACAAAAGAGGTTCAATATGAATGAAGAAACAATAATCAATGAAGAAATGTCATTGGAAGAAGCTTTTGAAGAATTGGACAGCTTGATCGAAAAGATGGAAACTTCACAGCTTCCTTTAGAGGAAACTTTCCGCCTTTATAAGCAGGGGCTTTCTCTTGTTGAGTTCTGCAATCAGAAGATTGAAAAAGTGGAATGTGACATCAAGAAAGTGACAGAATAATGGATAAACAATCCCTGCAGAAAAAAACAGAACAAATTAATACGGTAATAGAGTCATTTCTGCCAAAAGAAGGAGAGTATGATCAGCTGATCGTTAATGCCATGAATTACTCTGTTCTGGCAGGAGGTAAGCGTATTCGTCCGTTAATGATGCAGACTGCTTTTCATGTGTTTGCAAATGATGAAAAGGAACCGGAGATCTTACACCGGTTTATGGCTGCCATTGAATGCATCCATACCTATTCCTTGTGCCATGATGATCTTCCGGCAATGGATAATGACATGTACCGCAGAGGAAATCTGACTACGCATGCTAAATTTGGTGAAGCATTTGGCATTCTGGCCGGGGATGGTCTTTTGAATTACGCATTTGAACTGATAGCAGAAGGAATGCAGCAAGAAGATTTTTCACGACTTCCGAAAGCTGTGCGTGCTTTCTGCGTTTTGGCAGAAAAAGCTGGATACAGGGGAATGGTCGGAGGCCAGTCTCTGGATGTTTTCCTGGACCAGACGCAGGATGCAGATACTAAACAGGAACAGCTGGAATATATATACCGCACCAAGACTTCTGCCTTGTTAGAGGCCTCATTTATGATCGGAGCTATCCTTGCAGGGGCTTCTGAGCAGGAGATATCTATTTTGGAAGATGTTGCAGGCAAAACCGGTTTTGCTTTCCAGATACAGGATGATATTCTGGACTTGACCGGAGATGAAGAAGTCATAGGAAAACCAGTTCACAGTGATGAAAAGAATGGGAAAAAGACATTTGTATCATTCGCTGGATTAGAGCAGGCTAAAAGAACAGTAGAAGAGTACTCTCTAAAGGCTATCCGATTATTGGATGAAATCCCTTATCGGACTGATGAAATGAAAGAACTGATCACATACTTAATGGACAGAGATAATTAATATGATTTTAGATAGAATTCAAAAACCAAACGATATAAAAAATGTTAAACCAGAAGAATATGAAGAATTAGCCCGTGAGATCAGAAGGTTTCTGGTGGATAAAGTCAGTAAGACCGGCGGCCATCTGGCATCCAATCTGGGTGCTGTCGAACTGACCATGGCCCTTCATATTTGTCTGGATCTGCCAAAGGATAAGATTGTATGGGATGTAGGTCATCAGTCCTATGTCCATAAGATCCTTACAGGAAGAAAAGATGCATTTGACACACTGCGTCAGTACAGAGGCCTGAGCGGTTTTCCAAAACGCAGGGAAAGTGAATATGATACTTTTAATACCGGTCATTCTTCTACCAGTATCAGTGCCGCGTTAGGCCTGGTTGTTTCAGATGAGCTGAACAATGGGAATGATTCTACGATCGTTGCTGTAATAGGTGATGGAGCTATGACGGGCGGATTGGCGCAGGAAGCGATCAATAATGCGTCAAAATTAAAAAGAAACTTTATCATCATCCTGAATGATAACAATATGTCCATTTCCCGGAATGTTGGCGGACTTTCCACTTATTTATCGAATGCTCGTGCCGGAGAGACTTATATTGAATTGAAGTCCGGCGTTCAGCGAACTTTGGAAAAGATTCCGGGAGCAGGAGATAAGATCGTTCGCAGTATCAAAAGGACCAAGCATAGTATTAAGCAGCTGCTTGTTCCGGGCATGCTTTTTGAAAATATGGGGATTACGTATTTAGGTCCGGTTGACGGACATAATACAACGGCTTTGATCCGTATCATACAGGAAGCTAAAAATATAGATCATGCTGTCTTGATCCATGTTTGTACAAAAAAAGGAAAAGGATATGGTCCGGCAATGGAGAATCCATCTCTGTTTCATGGTATCGGACCATTTAATCCAAGGACAGGCCTGCCAAATAATTTGAATGCTCCGAAGACTTATACGGATGTTTTCGCAGAAGCAATCTGCAGGGAAGCAGAGAAGAATGATAAGATCGTGGCGATTACAGCTGCGATGGAAGATGGTACCGGGCTTGCTAAATTTCAGGAGGAGTTTCCAAAAAGGTTTTTCGATGTAGGCATTGCGGAATCCCACGCAACTACCTTTGCCGCCGGATTAGCAGTCGGAGGCTTAAAACCATTTGTGGCGATATATTCTTCTTTCCTGCAAAGAGCGTTTGATCAGATCCTGCACGATGTCTGCATTCAGAGTCTGCCGGTTGTATTTTGTGTCGATCGTGCAGGGCTTGTCGGAAATGACGGGGAAACACATCAAGGAACATTTGATCTTTCGTATTTATCCATCATTCCAAATATGAACATCCTCGTCCCGAAGAATGCCTGGGAACTGGATGCGGCCATCACATTTGCAGCTACTTTCCCGGCTCCTTTGGCTATTCGTTATCCGAGAGGAAAGGCTTATACGGGTCTGTCTGAATTTCAGGAGCCGATCTGTTTTGGTAAAAGTGAGGTCATTTATAAGGAACGTGACATAGCGATCCTGGCAGTCGGAAGTATGGTGGAATCTGCTGCCAAAGTCAGGGAAGAACTGAAGCAGCAGGGAAAGAACGTATCCCTTATCAACGTGCGTTTTGTAAAACCTTTGGATGAGGAATTACTGGATCAGCTTGCCCAAACGCATTCTGTCATCATTACAATGGAAGAAAACGTTATAAACGGCGGATATGGCATGTCTGTATTACGTTATTACAATACACGTCATACAGATGTAAAAGTGATTAATTTTGCTGTTCCGAATTCTTATGTGGAACAAGGAAGCAAAGATGATCAATTGAAAGAATGCGGACTTGATCAGGTATCCATCTTAAAAAGACTGGAAACGGAATTGATATGAAAAAAAGACTGGATGAACTAGTCTGCGAACAGAATCCTGAATTATCTAAAACTGCTGCACAGAGAATCATTATGAGCGGCGTTGTTTATGTACAGCAGCAAAAAGAAACGAAGCCGGGCAGTATGTTTCCGGAAGATACCCAGGTTGAGATTCGGGGAGGCGGCATTAAATATGTCAGCAGAGGCGGTTTAAAACTGGAAAAAGCGATGGAAGAATTTTCCTGCGATCTGAAAGGAAAGATATGCATGGATATTGGTTCTTCGACAGGCGGTTTTACCGATTGTATGCTGCAAAACGGAGCCATAAAAGTTTATGCTGTCGATGTGGGAAAAGGGCAGCTTCATTATAAACTCCGTCAGGATGAGAGAGTTGTTGTGATGGAGAAAACGAATATTCGTTATGTGACTCCTGACATGATAGCTGAGCCGATTCAGTTTGCCAGTGTGGATGTATCGTTTATTTCTTTGACTTTAGTCATTCCGGCAGCTTTGCCGCTCTTAGATGAGAATAAAAACCTGGTAATGCTGATCAAACCACAGTTTGAGGCCGGTAAAGAGAAGGTTGGGAAAAAGGGCGTTGTTCGGGATCCAAAGACCCATGAAGAAGTAATTGAAAAAATCGTCCGGTTTTCACAGGAGCAGGGTCTCAATGTAGATGGCCTGACGTTTTCCCCGGTAAGAGGACCAGAAGGAAATATAGAATACCTGATCTGTGTCAGCAAAAAAGAGGATCAGCTCCCATTTGATAGAAACATAATCAAAGAAGTCGTGAAAGAAGCGCACGAGGTACTGGATAAATGAAAAACTTTTACATGGTAACAAATTCCTTTAAAGATCCGAACAGGGAGTATTCCGGGAAAATATGCACTTTTCTGGAGGAGCATGGCATGCGTTGCTCCGGGAATATGTACTCTAAGGAAATACAGGATCAGGGATATCTGTACGCTGATCCTGCACAGGTGCCATCAGATACAGAACTGATCATCGTGATAGGCGGCGATGGTACATTTATTCATACAGCAAAAGATCTGATCGATCTTCAGGTTCCGATCATTGGCATCAATATGGGGAACCTTGGATACCTGACGGAAATCGATGCGAATCATTATGAAAATGATCTGGCTCAGCTTGCGGAAGGAAATTTTCATGTGGAAGACCGTATGCTGATCGATGGTGAGATCATTCGTGACGGCAAAGTGATCAACGGGGATATTGCATTAAACGACGTTGTCTTAAACCGGAGCCAGACGTTAGGGATCATAGACTATGAAGTGCGCGTTAATCAGAGATTTTTGAACCGCTACAGTGCGGACGGCATCATCTTATCCACACCGACTGGGTCAACCGGTTATAATCTTTCTGCCGGGGGACCAGTCGTTTATCCAAGCGCAGAGATCATTTTAGCAACTCCGATCTGTGCACATACATTGAATTCCAGAACGATCGTATTTTCTGCAGATGTGGAAATTGAAGTGGTCGTGAAAGGAAGATCTTCGGAACGACACCAGCAGAAGATAGTTTCTTTTGACGGACAGAGCGAGATTGTTTTGGAAAATGAAGATGTGATCCGTGTTCGGAAATCGGATAAGATCACAAAGATCCTGCGGTTGGATGATATCAGCTTTGTTGAACATCTGGGAAAGAAAATGAGGTAAAAATGAAAAAACCTGTCGTACTGATGATACTGGATGGATTTGGTCTTAGTGAGGAAACGAGAGGAAATGCAATTGCTGCGGCCAGAACACCGGTCATAGATGGATTAATGAAGGAATATCCTTTTGTGAAAGGATATGCAAGCGGACTTGCTGTAGGTCTTCCAGACGGCCAAATGGGTAATTCTGAGGTGGGCCATTTGAATATGGGCGCCGGCCGGGTGGTATATCAGGATCTGACCCGCATCACCAAATCAATTGAAGATGGAGATTTTTATGAAAAGGCTGAATTGCTGGCGGCCATAGAAAACTGCAAATCACATGATTCTGATCTGCATCTATACGGCCTGATGTCTGATGGCGGTGTTCACAGTGACATCCGTCATCTGTATGCCTTATTAAAACTTTGCAAACAAAAAGAACTGGATAGAGTCTATATTCATTGCTTTATGGATGGAAGAGATACTTCTCCTACATCCGGAATCGAATATATACGTGAATTGATCACAGAAGCCGAAGAAATAGGCGTTGGTCAGATTGCATCCATCTGCGGCAGATATTACGCGATGGACAGGGATAACAGATGGGAAAGGGTAGAAAAAGCTTACCGCAGTCTTGTCTTTGGCGAGGGCATTTTGGAAGAAGATCCTGTTGCCGCAATGCAGCATTCCTATGACAGGGAAATCACGGATGAGTTTATTGAGCCTGTTGTGATCGAAAAGGACGGAAAGCCGCTTTCTTTAATAAAAGCAAATGATTCCGTAATTTTCTTTAATTTCCGTCCAGACCGTGCAAGAGAGATCAGTCGTACCTTTTGCTGTGATGATTTTGACGGATTTGACAGAGGTGCACGTTTCCCGCTCTGTTATGTCTGTTTTACGGATTATGATAAGACAATTCCTAATAAAGCAGTTGTATTTAAGGAAGAGGAGATTATAAACACATTTGGAGCTTATATAGCATCCCATGATCTGAGGCAGGCGAGGATCGCAGAAACAGAAAAATATGCACACGTGACATTTTTCTTTAATGGAGGCGTGGAGCAGCCAAATCCGCTGGAAGACCGTTTTCTGATCCCGTCTCCAAAGGTGGCTACATATGATCTGCAGCCAGAGATGAGTGCCTTTGAAGTATGCGATACGCTGACGGAAAAGATCCGTTCCGGTGAATACGACTGCATTATTATTAATTTCGCTAATCCGGATATGGTTGGCCATACAGGAATTATGCCTGCTGTGGTTAAGGCCATTGAAACGATCGATACCTGTGTAGGGAAAGCCGTTGGGGCAGTCAAAGAAATGGACGGTGTTCTTTTCCTTTGTGCCGATCATGGAAATGCGGAAGAATTGATTCATTTAGAAACAAATGAACCTTGGACGGCGCATACAACAAACCCTGTTCCTTTTATACTGATCAATGGACCGAAAGGAACTGCCCTGCGGGAAAACGGGAAACTTTGTGATATTGCACCGACTCTGTTAGAATTATTAGGACTAGAACAGCCGGTAGAGATGACCGGAAAAAGTTTACTGATTTCATCATCAGATTGACGTTAGGAGGATGAACAGATTGGATAACAGACGAAACCAACGCCCGGAAAACACAAACCGAAGACCTGCACAGAACGCTCCGCGAAGGACGGCCGGAAATCAAGCCAGAAGACCATCTCCGGAAGCCATAAGAAGAGCACAGGAAAGAGAAAAGAGAAGAAAACAGGCACGCCTGCTCCGTATTCTGGCAATCGTGCTGTGTGTGATCGTGATTGCTATTGTGATCGTTATTGCGGTCTCCTGCAGCAAAAAGAAAAACAGAGGGAATGACGAGCCAGTGGTTCAACCAACTACTGAAGAAGTTGTGACATTACCGGAAAAATCAACGGTGGAACTGGTCGCAGTTGGTGATGTCCTGATGCATACGCCTCTGTTAAACTATGCAGATAATGGAGATGGAACATACGACTTTAACAGTATTTTTGCTGTTATGAGAGATGATATCTCCCGTGCCGATATAGCTGTCTGCAATCAGGAAACTCCGGTTGATCCGTATTCAGACCCAGACGGAGGTATTCACTTTATCTTCAATACTCCTACAGAAATTGTTGACGCAGAGATCAATGCGGGGTTTGATGTTGCAACGCAGAGTTCCAATCACACGTATGACATGGGTTCTGAGGGTGTGATCAATACCGTTAACTACTGGAGAAGCAGAGCTGATCAGATCAAAATGATCGGAGCAAATGCTTCACAGGAAGATCGGGATACGATTTTTGTATATGAAAAGAACGGCATCAAAATTGCAATGCTGAACTATACGTATGGCCTGAATGGCTTTGAGATGCCATATGATATGCAGTATCTTGTCACTCTGATCGATGATGCAAACTATGATCTGATCGTTTCGGATATCAGACGGGCAAAAGAAATGGCTGATTTTGTTATCGTATTCCCACATTGGGGCACAGAAGATCTGGTCGGAGACATCACCGATTTCCAGGATTACTGGGGAAGAGTATTCACAGAGGCTGGTGCTGATCTGATCATCGGAACGCATCCGCATGTTTGCGAGAAGATCGAATGGATCACCGCTGAAAACGGAAATCGTGCCCTTTGCTATTATTCGATAGGCAACTACGCATCCAATCAGCAGGAGACACCGGAAGTATTAGGCGGTATGGCGAAAGTCCGTATCGTGAAAGAAGACGGCAGAACTTATATTGATGAAAGTGCAACTGGCGTTGTTCCGGTCGTAACACATAATATTCCAATGGGTGGATTTACTCAGAATGTAGTCTGCTATAAACTGCAGGATTATTCTGAAGAATTAGCGGAAGAACATGATATTTACGTCAATGGAAGAGACTATTTCAATTATGACCGTTTAAATGAACTGGCAAGTGAGATCTTTGGTTCCTGGATCATTCAATATTAATTATGGACAATAGAAACAATCGGAATAGAAACAATGCACATAGGAGTTCTGCCAACAGAAGCAGGCAGGCAGCTTTAGCCAGAAGAAAAAAACAAAGACAGCGGCTGATCATCCGGATCATTACGATCCTGGTCGCAGTTGCTTTGATCGCTACTTTTGTACTTGGCGCGATATCCTGCAACAACAAGAAAAAGACCGGACCACAGCCGGAAACAGAGAATGTTACCACAGAAGCTTCTGTACAGGAAGATGGGACAAAACAAGTCACATTAGCTGCTGTTGGTGATATTATTGCGCACGAGACCATTTTAAATCTCGCTGAAACAGGGGACGGATATGATTTTTCCTCTTTGTTTGCTTTATTGAAAAATGACATTTCTTCCGTAGATCTTGCCATTGCTAATGTGGAAACACCATTAGGCGGCGGTCCATATACCGGATATCCAAGTTTTAATACGCCGGATGAAATGGGACTGGCTGTGATAGACGCCGGATTTGATGTTGCTCTGCAGGCATCCAATCATTCGATGGATGCTGGAACGGACGGGATCAGACATGCTATTCGTTTCTGGAAGAGCCATGCAGATCAGATTTTAATGGTAGGCTTGCATGAATCAGCGGAAGAAGAGTCACAAATTCCTATCATTACAGTAAACGGTATTTCCTTTGCGGTTTTAAACTATACGTATGGACTGAACGGATACGAACTTCCTTACGATGAAGACTATCTGATCACAGTGATGAATGACGGAACCAGGGACTTTATCAGAGAACAGGTAGAGAGGGCTTCTTCTCAGGCGGATTTTGTAATTGTCTGTCCGCATTGGGGTGAAGAGAATCAGGTTGGGGAGCCAACCTATGAGCAGGAAGACTGGGCAATGCTTTTTACGGAAGCAGGCGCGGATCTGATCTTAGGGACACATCCACATGTAATTGAAGATATTGAATGGATCACAGCCGATAATGGAAACAAAGCACTCTGCTATTATTCTTTAGGAAACTTTGTTTCTAATCAGCAGTACACGGATCTGGTATTAGGTGGTATGGCATATCTGGTCATTGAACAGAATGAGCGGGGAACCCATATCAAGGAAGAGAGCGCCAAAGTGATACCTGTGGTTACCCATAATGATAAAACAGGAGACCCGGTGGTCATCCAGACTTACTATCTGGCAGATTATACACAGGATCTGGCAGACGTCCATGATACATATTTATCTTTTGACGGAGACTTTTCTTTATCACTGCTCGAACAGAAAGCAGTGAATGTTTTCGGCTCTTGGATGATTGACCGTATCCCGCATTAAATAAAGAAAAAATCCGTTTTTTATCCTTGCCTTTGGGGTCTTTTTATGTTATTATTTCTCGCAGTTGTTAATTAGATGGAGGTTATGTTTTGTTTTACTTAATTGCAACAATTATAGTTACCATAGCGAGTGTTATTTTGATCATTGCGGTCTGTCTGCAGGAAGGCAAATCCGCAGGGCTTTCCGGCTCTATTAGCGGAGGTTCTGATACATACTGGAGCAGAAATAAAGGAAGATCCAAGGAAGGAAGGCTGGAAAAGATCACGATCATCATGATGGTTATCTTCTTCGTAGCGGCCATACTGCTGAACGTGGGGCTCTTCACAAAACTTTGATCAATTACAACACTCTCACATGAGAGTGTTTTTTTGAAATATGGAAAACATAAAACTTATTGCAAATAACAAAAAAGCATATCACGACTACTTTGTGGAAGATACCTATGAAGCGGGGATCTCTCTGAAAGGAACTGAAGTTAAATCTCTGCGGATGGGAAAATGCAACATCAAAGAAGCATTTATCAAAGACCGAAACGGAGAAATGTTTGTATATGGTATGAATATCTCCCCGTATGAAAAAGGTAATATTTTTAACCGGGATCCTCTCAGGATCAGAAAGCTTCTGCTGCACAAAGATGAGATCCGAAAGATCACGCAGAAAACATCCCAGCAGGGATATACAGTGATCCCTTTAAAGGTCTATTTTAAAGACAGCCTTTGCAAGGTGGAGATTGGATTGTGCAAAGGTAAAAAGCTTTATGATAAGAGAGAAGCTATCGCAAAGAAAGACCAGAAGAGAGAAGCAGAACGCGATCTTAAGATCCGGAATCTGAAACAGTAAAGGAATAGGAAGTATGGAAATTTGGAATGAAGCAAAAGAATGCATGAGTCGTGACCAGATGACGGAACTTCAAAGTGCCCGTCTGAAAAAAGCAGTCAGCAATGTATATCACAATGTGAAGTTCTATCGGCAGAAGATGCAGGAGATGGGATTGGAACCGGGTGATATTAAGGGGATCGAGGATATTAATAAGCTTCCGTTTACAACGAAAGCAGATCTTCGTGACAATTATCCATTTGGACTTTTCGCTGTGCCAAAGACGGAGATCGTTCGTATACATGCTTCTTCAGGAACAACGGGGAAACCGACCGTTGTCGGCTATACGCGAAAAGATCTGGATACCTGGAGCGAATGTGTGGCCAGATGTCTGACTATGGCCGGACTTGGCAAGGATGATATTATTCAGGTTGCCTATGGATATGGATTGTTTACAGGAGGTCTGGGAGCTCATTATGGTGTTGAAAACCTTGGCGCTACGGTTGTCCCAATGTCTACCGGCAACACAAAGAAACTGATCAATATGATGATCGATTTTGAAGTTACCGGTCTGATGTGCACTCCTTCTTATCTGATGCATATAGCTGAAGTGATTGAAGAAATGGGCGTGAAAGATCAGATCAAACTGAAATCGACGATCAATGGCGCAGAACCATGGACAGAAGCAATGCGGATCCAGATTGAGGACCGTTTGAATATCAAAGCATTTGATATCTATGGCTTGAGCGAATTGATGGGTCCGGGCGTGGCAAACGACTGCGAATACCATAAGGGCATGCATATTTTTGAAGATTATTTCCTTCCGGAGATCATCGATCCAAATTCAAAGGAAACTCTTGAAGATAATGTTACTGGAGAATTAGTCCTTACAAATCTGAACAAGGAAGGGATGCCTCTTCTCAGATATCGGACCAGGGATCTGACCAGTATTTCACATGACGTGTGTGATTGCGGCCGGACAACGGCCAGACTGTCCAGATTTAAAGGCAGAAGTGACGATATGCTGATCATCCGTGGTGTGAATGTATTCCCATCCCAGATTGAGACAGCACTTCTTTCCCTGGATGAAACGACACCAAACTATCAGATCATTGTTGACAGAGTCGGTTCTCTGGACAATCTGACTGTAAAAGTGGAAGTCGATGAGAAATTCTTCTCTGATGAGATCCGTGAATTAGAGAAGTTGGAAAAGAAGATCGCTTATGCGATCCAGCAAATGATCGGACTTGCAACAAAAGTTAAATTGGTTGAGCCGAGATCGATCGAGCGCAGTGAAGGAAAAGCAAAACGCGTGATCGATAACCGGAAATTTGATTAATAAAGGAGGAGGGCAGATTCATGGCATTGAAACAGTTATCTGTTTTTCTGGAAAACAGAGAAGGCAGACTGGAAGATCTTTTTCAGGTTTTTGAAGCAAATAATATTGAAATTCATTCTTTCTCTCTTGCTGAAAGCAGTGAATATGGAATCCTGCGGCTGATCGTTTCCAATCCGGAAATTGCGAAGGAAGAATTACGTGCAGTTGATTTTTCTGCATCCCTGACAGACGTGGTTGCAGTTCGCCTTCCGGGTGGTTTTGACAGCTTAAAAAGTGTGACGGATGCCGTTACAAGCGAGTATAATATTGAATATATGTATGTCCTTTCTACTGAAAAAGACAAACAGGCAATTGTCTTTAAGATCAAAAATGTAGAAGAAGTGGAAAAAAGTTTAGAAGAAAAAGGGTTTACATTGATCCATTGAGAGCTTGGCAACGGTTATTTACTATCTTATTTCTGTGTTTTATCCTCCTGTTTTGCAGCGGGGCTGCTTTTTATCCAAAGGAGATAAAACGGGATTCTGAGCCTGCCGCAGAAACAGAAACGAAAGGGGAAGAGGATGAACAAAAACCGGAACCGGATGTCATTTATGATAGTTACGGTGAGATCATAAAGAAAAGAATAAACGGTATCTGGTATATCTGGGATGATGACTTTGGATATCGTGAAGAAGTCCAACTTGCGCTGGAACGGAAAGTTGACAAAGACAGCGTAAAAGCAGATAAGGCACAGATAAAAATGGCATGCGTCTACCAGGAGCCGGAAATGCCAACCGGATGCGAGATTACTGCGTCCTATATGATCCTGAAATACTATCATTTTCCAATTTCAAAAGTTCGTTTTGGTAATAAGTATTTTGAGGTAAAAGAAAAAAAGACGGATTATCGTTATTCTTTTGTTGGTGATCCTTATTCGGAATATGGTCTCGGGTGCTATGCACCGGCTGTTGTCCTGGCTTTAAATCGTTATTTCAAAGTATGTGAATCGGATCTGCTGGCATTTAATTATACTGGTTACAGCTTTGAAACGCTGCTGAATGCAGTCGGAAAAGGTTATCCGGTCATTTTCTGGGGAACCCAGTATATGAAAGAACCTTTTTACGGATCCACTTTCAAGCTGGGAGAGGATACCCTTACTTGGATCAGCCAGGAACACTGTATGGTATTGATTGGATATGATCTGGGGAAAAAGACAGCTTTTGTGAATGATCCGCTGGCTGGTCCTGTGGAATATGATCTGGATCTGGTCAAAAAAAGGTATCTGCAGCTTGGCTCACAGGCTATTATAGTTAGAAATCGAGCAGAGTGTTACGATAGGAGATATAAACCATTTGCATTTCGGTATGATCCAAATATGCCGAAAGTTGAATAAACTGAATACGGGGCTGTAAAGGTTTCGACGGGGTTTTTGAAATAGAGTAAGCCACTGGTAGCGGGTAACTACCTAAAAAGATCCAACTAAAAATAAACGCTAAAAACAATAATTTAGCTTTAGCTGCCTAAGCTGCAGCTCGTCGGCCGGCAGAGGCCCGCTGCTGCCGCACCGGCGTCATCATTGCGGGGAACTCTGTACCCTAAGCTTTGCAGGCACAGAACATTGATGAAGCTACTCTGAACGGAAGTCTGTCATTGGGGATCCGGGCAGGGGAAATAAAATTTCAATGACTATAGTGGAAGAAAGCTTTACGGATGAGGTTTCGGACGGGGGTTCGATTCCCCCCAGCTCCATGAAAGACAAGGAGATCCAAAGGGGTCTCCTTGTCTTCATATGAAGTAATCAAACGGTGATGAAAAGACTGAATGCCGAAAAGAGATGCAGAAGGTACGTCATTGTCTAAACTCATCAAAAAGAGTAGCTGAGCAAGGAACGGAAGATTTCGTATTAGGGCCTATATATGAGATCCTTTCTTTTAGGATCTAAAATTATATTATGATAAGGGCCTGTTTTAAGAAATCTGTTTTTAGGATCTAATATTTTCAGGAATAATAGTACCTGATAACAGTTTGTTACTTTTGGGCCCGAATTATTTGATGAAAAGTCGGGCCTGATTAGCAAATCTTTTTTACAGGCCCAATTTTCATGTGATTTTGTTGAGCCTAAATCCATACCACCTTTATTTGAGCCCTCTTGATTTGTAAAAAATAGGGCCTGGATTCTTCTTTTTCTATTCAGGCCCGAATGATAAGGCTCTTTTTAGGTCCTTATTTTTAAAATCAAATAAAATGGAATACTTCTGTTCTATCCGAATATGCGTTATAATGCTAAACAAGTACAATTGTTATGAGCAGATAAGGTTTTGCGAATGAATTCTTCAACTGAGTATGCAGATATTGTGGTAATTGGTGCAGGTGTCCTAGGCTGTTTTGCTGCCAGGGCTTTATCTGCATATGATCTGAAAACCATCGTTTTGGAAAAGCGGGAAGATGTCTGCACGATGATCAGCAAAGCCAATACTGGTATTGTCTATGCAGGATATGATATGCATCCGAGATCCTTAAAAGCGGAGCTGACCGTCAGATCCAACAGCGAATTTGAAGATTTGTGTAAGGAACTTGGAGTACCATTCTATCGCTGCGGCTCCCTTATGATATCTTATGGCCCATATGGAGATCGTTCACTGGAAAAGAAACTGGAACATGGCGTGCAAAACGGTGTTCCAAACCTAAGGCTGATCAGCGGGGAAGAAGCTCAGCAGATGGAGCCGAATCTGAAAAAGGGCATCACTAAGGCGCTATATGCGGAAACAACAGGTGTCGTCAATCCATGGGAATTAGGAATCGCCGCTTTTGAGAATGCCAGAGCAAATGGCGTTTCTTTCCGATTTATGGAAGAAGTGAAATCATGTGAGTCATCCGACAAAGGGATCATATTGAAAACGTCTTTCAGCAGCGGCCAGGATAATACCGAACATACCTATATGGCCAGGTACGTGATCAATTGTGCCGGATCAGAAGCCCCATCTGTACGTGAATTATTGTTCCCGAAAACAATCGGTATTCATCACACCAGAGCAAATTATCTGGTATATGAACAGGGAAAAGAGCGTACCGTATCCCGGGTCATATTTTATGAACCGGAACAAAAAGATAAAGCACTGACATTAGCCCCTACACTTGATCGCCATCTGATCATTGGAGCAACTGAGTCAGATTCAGATGATCAGCCAACGTATGCAACAGATCGGGAAGATTTGGAACGATTGCTTTCCTTTACCAGAGATATTCTTCCTGAAATGGATGCATCCACTTTATTAAATCAGTTTGGTTCTGCAAGACCAAATCCCTATCTGTATGATGATCCATCTGCACACCTTTCAGATTTCAACATAGCAGAAGATGACAGAATGATCAGTCTGATTGGAATTAAAACACCTGGGATCACCTGTGCTTATGAATTAGGCAAAGTAGTTGCCCAAAAAGTACTAGAACAGATTGGAACGGTAAAAGATAATTCCAACTATGATCCGATCCGCATTCCACCAGAACCATTTTCTGTTCTTCGGTATAATAGTGCAGTCGACGGACCGATCATCTGTGCCTGCAACCTGGTCACAGAACGGATGATACGTGATGCTGTGAAAAGAGGAGCTACGACAATTAATGGGATCCGCCGCCGGACGAGTGCCGGAATGGGAAGATGCCAGGGTGCTGAATGTGAAGAGGCAATCTTAAAGATCCTTGCAGAT
>JAZNHY010000038.1:0-4043 GCA_045577235.1 Lachnospiraceae bacterium | reverse complement strand
ATGACGATACCGTATCACTGGCACAGAATCTTCCGGGCAAGACCAAGATCATTTTCATAGATACGGGAAATGGGGCGCCTCTGGATCAGAAGATCCTGAAAATGGGTGCTTTGATGCTTGCGGATGAGGATGCAAAAAATGGGGCACCAGGTTTATTGAAACGGATCGGAATGCGGCCGGGAAAACGCCATATTTCAGTCTATTGTATTGATGATGATCCTTCCGCAAATCTGAAATTTGCTATTTCACTTAAAGATTCCCTTGAGCAATTTGGGATAGAGCCTTCCCAGACCAGCCTTACGGTGGTCATGCCGGATGAGGCTGTTTCTGCAAACCTGCAGGCTTCCGGGGACACTTACGGATATGGCGGCGTGATCGCCTATGAGAAAGAGGAATTGATCAGCCGTCTGATGATACATGCATTTCCGCCTTGTGATACGATCCGCTTTGACGGAAAAGGAAAAGCGGATGAAGATTTTGAAGTGCTGATCGTAGGTTTTGGAAAGACCGGTCAGGCGGTGCTTCGCTCACTGATCATGAACGGTCAGTTTGCGGGGAGCAAGTTCCATGCAACCGTCGTATCAAAAGATCAGAAACAGCAGGCAGGCAGTTTTTTCAACCGTTATCCTTCCCTTTGCGAACAATATGATATTGAGTTTATCGATGCGGATGCAAGGAGTATTGAACTGTACGATAAGATCGTGCAGACCGGCCCGGCATTGAATTATGTTGCAATCTGTATTGATAAGGAAAAAGAGGCGGGAGAGATCGCGGTTGAGTTTTCACGCCTGTTTGACGATCTAGGGATCCATGCTCTGATCATTCAATGTCTGCCAGGCTGCATACGCAAAAATGCAGACAGCCGTGGACCAGCAAAAAATGTTTCCGTATTCACTCCGGAGATACTTGCAGATGAAATACTGGATTCTGCTGCGATGCAGATCAACTGCGGATACCACGGAGGCGATAGCGCATCCGCAAAGGAACTTTGGGCAAACTGTGACTATTTCAGCCGCATGAGCTGCCGTGCCAGTGCGGATTTCCTGAGTGCTTTTCTGCGTGCAGCAGATGTAGATGCAAGTGATGCAAAAGAGGAAGCCTTCCGCCTTTCTCCAGAGATACTTGAAAACCTTGCCTGCACGGAACACCTGCGATGGTGTGCATTCCATTTTGCAATGGGATACAGACCAATGTCAGATGAAACCTGGAATGAAAGAGCAAAGAAATATATAGAACAGAAAAACGCGGGAGAAGAACCGCTGCGGATCGGAAAGGATCCGATCCATCGGCAGCATGCTTGCCTGATCGGATGGGAAGAACTGGATATGCTCTCAAAGAAGGAGAATGACATCACCGGCGGAAATGTGGACTACAAGCAGATGGACCGCGATAATGTGAACATGCTGCTGGGGATAAAGGAGGGGATGAAGTAGTATGAAAAGAAAGGGCATACTGGCTTTGATTTTTATACTTGTGCTTGCAGTGCTCATCGCGCTGCTCTTGCTGGCGGAATCCTTTTCCCCTGAAGCGACGATCCGGACTGTTCCTGCTGCGTTATGGTATCTCCTTACAACTCTTACCACAGTCGGATATGGAGATATGTTCCCGGTCACGGTTTTCGGAAAGATCATAGGCGCGGTCTTCATGCTTATGACGCTTGGTTTGCTGGGCATTTTTATCGGCATCCTGGTGAGCGCATTCCGGGGAAAAACCATACAGAAACTGAAACTGTCCTTCCTGCAGGGCAGGGAATGGTATGTATTCTCAGAAAAGAATGAGGCGTCTTCCGTTCTTGCGCAGACGCTTAAAAAGGAAGATCCGAAACGGGAGATCATTTTTGCAGACACAGATGGCGATGGGTCTGCAGGAAGAGCGATCACCCTCAGTCCGGAGGAAATCTGCAGCAGGAAGAAAGACGGCCGTTATAAGCTGTTCTGCATCAAAGAAAGTGATGTGGAGAATGAGCGGCTTGCATCCGCTCTTGCGTCCGGAAAAGGGAACGTATTCTGCAGGACATCTGCATTTCCGGACAGACTTCCGGATAATCAGCAAAGATTCTGCCCGGAAGTACTGTGTGCAAGGCTATACTGGGACAGATTCCCGCTCAGATGTCAGGACGAAACAATATTGATCATAGGCGCCGGGAAATGGGCAGATGCGATTCTTGAGCAGGGACTGCTCCGGAATGTTATTGACCCTGCCCAGCATGTCAGATATACCGTTGCCGGAGATATCGCATCCTTCCTCCGTGCGCATCCGCAGCTTGATCAGGCGCTGATCATCGATACGGAAAAAGGCGGAAAAGATTCTTTGGATGTGATCGAACACTGGAACGAGGATTCCGAGCTGATCCGCAAGGCAGACAGGATCATTTTCTGCGGTGATGATGAAGAAGAGACAAGGCGGGAAATTGGCATTTTGAAACGTTATTTTCCTGCACGCGGTCAAGTGCATGCAAGGCTCTCGGATCCGTTTGAAGGAACGGAGTGTTTTGGATCCATAGAAGAATTATACACACCGGAATTTGTCATGAACGAAGCGCTGAACCGCAGGGCAATGGCGGTGAATGAGCTCTACAGGAGCATGGATCCGGCTGCTCCGCAATGGAAAGATCTTTCGGATTTTACCCGCCGTTCGAATATAGCAGCGGCAGATCATCTTTCGGTAAAACTAAGACTGTTAGGCGAGGACTCCGTATCAGAAGATGCGTGCGAAAGAGCGTGGGAGCGCTTTTCCAATTCCGATGACATAGAGAGAGAACGTTTCCGCAGGATCGAACATGCACGCTGGCAGAGATTCCATTTTATGTATGGCTGGCAGTATAGTGCGCAGCGCAGCAATGAGGAAAGGATGCATCCACTGCTTGTCCCGTTTGAAAAGCTATCACTGGAAGATCAGAAGAAAGATGATTTCAGCTGGGAGATGATCCACGCGATCAGCAGGAAAAGGTGACAAAAGCCGGTGTTTATCCGGCCTTAGGTGACAAAAGCCGGTTCTCTTGTCACACTTTTGGTAAGAAAAAACCACCCGCTAGGCGGGTGGTTTTTTGTTTATACAGAATATTATTTTACAATCCCATCTCTGTTCTGTGGATCAGATCATCCTGTGAATCTTTGAACACTTCCACAAAGTAAGCGGAGAAACCTGCAACGCGGACAACCAGGTCGCGGTAGTTCTCCGGATGCTTCTGCGCGTCACGCAGCGTATCACCGGAGATGATGTTCAGCTGCAGCTCCATACCACCGCCATGGAAGTATGTGCGCATGACATCGACCAGTTTCTTCAGACCGTCCTCGCTGTTCAGAGCGGTCGGATGGAATTTCATATTGCAAAGTGTACCGTTGCCGTACTTGGTATAGTCAAAGGTCAGAAGCGACTGCAATGTGCTGATCGGGCCGGATTTATCCATAGCCTGAACAGGGGAGATACCATCAGACAGAGGCTCGCCCTGTTTACGGCCGTCCGGTGTAGCAGCGGTGGCCTTGCCAAATACGACGTTCAGGGTGACCGGATAGCAGCCTGCATTATAGTGGTTGCCACGCGGGCCTGTGCAGCGGTTAATAGCATCGGCATAGGTGTCAGCTGCAAATGTCATATATTTATCGCATTCCGGATCAGCATTGCCAAAGTGTTTCACCTTGCCCATGATGATCTGGCGCAGTTCCTCATAACCTTCCCAGTTGTTCATCAGTGCATCGTACAGCTCGCGGGTTGTAGCCAGTTTCTGCTTGAAGCAGACCTGGTCGATGATGTTCAGTGAATCTGCAACGTTGCCGATACCAATACAGGAGTTACCGGTGGAGTTGAACATTGCGCCGCCCCACATAACATCTTTGCCGCTTTCCATACATCCTGTCATGGTAGCAGATACCATCGGCAGAGGAGTGTGGAAACGTGCGACCGATTCCCATGCATTGGTGCAGTTTGCGTGCCACATCATCCAGTAGTCATACTGTTTCTTTACAGCGGCGAGCACCTCATCCATGGAGTTCATCTCGTACAGGTAACCGGTCTCCGGTCCCTGAATCTTTTCATTCTTTGGT
>JAZNHY010000037.1:0-3027 GCA_045577235.1 Lachnospiraceae bacterium | reverse complement strand
ATATCCTGCATCGGTGTGTGTATCTATCAATGATGAGGTAGTGCATGGTATCCCGAAAGCAAACAGGATCATTCAGGAGGGAGATATTGTCAGTCTGGATATAGGACTGATCCACAACGGCTTCCAGTCCGATGCAGCAAGGACCCATGCGGTCGGACAGGTTTCGGAAGAAGCACTTGCCTTGATCAAGGTGACGGAAGAGAGCTTCTTTGAAGGCATGAAATATGCAACGGCAGGGAATCATCTGCACGATATCTCCAATGCGATCGGTTATTACTGTATCGATCGCGGATATGGTGTGGTACATGACCTGGTCGGCCATGGTATTGGCCGTGAAATGCATGAAGCACCACAAATTCCTAATTTTCCGCAAAAGAGAAAAGGGATTTTGCTCTGCGCAGGAATGACTTTGGCCATTGAACCGATGATCAATATCGGAACCGGTGATGTGATCTTTCACGATGACGGCTGGACATGCACAACAGCCGACGGAAGCCTTTCCGCTCATTACGAGAATACGATACTGATCACTGACGGTGAACCAGAGATTTTATCACTTTAGGAGGGAAATGAATGTCTAAAGCTGACGTAATTGAAATCGAAGGAAAAGTAGTAGAGAAATTACCGAACGCCATGTTTCAGGTTGAACTGGAAAATGGACATACGGTCCTGGCACACATCAGCGGCAAGCTGAGAATGAATTACATCAGGATCCTCCCGGGAGACAAGGTCACATTGGAAATGTCTCCATACGATCTTACCAAGGGAAGGATCATCTGGAGAGATAAGTAAAAAAAGAAAAGTTTTTTCTTGTGCAGAAGAATTATTTATGATAATATATTCAGCGGACTTTTTTTGGAAAGGAGTAGTTTGACATGAAGGTTAGAGCATCAGTTAAACCGATTTGTGAAAAGTGCAAAGTAATTAAAAGAAAAGGTAAAATCAGAATTATCTGTGAAAACCCAAAGCATAAACAACGTCAGGGTTAATTACCCAAAATTTTAATGGAGGTAGAATAAATGGCTCGTATTTCCGGAGTTGATTTACCAAAAGACAAACGTATTGAGATCGGTCTGACCTACATTTACGGGATTGGTGTTTCCAGCGCTGCAAAGATCCTTGAAGCAGCAGGAGTCAATCCTGATACCCGTGTCAGAGATCTTACCGATGACGAAGTTAAGAAATTATCTTCCGTTATTGAAGAGCACTATACGGTCGAAGGTGAATTAAGAAGAAATGTCGCTATGGATATCAAGCGACTTCAGGAGATCGGATGCTACAGAGGTATCCGTCATCGTAAGGGCTTACCGGTTCGTGGTCAGAAGACAAAGACCAACGCAAGAACCCGTAAAGGTCCTAAGAGAACAGTAGCAAACAAGAAGAAATAATCAAGTTTACCCCAATCCGGAAATTCGTATTTATATATAGAAGAACGGACGGGAACCCATAAGGGAGGTTAGTTTAGAAAATGGCAGCAAAAAAAGTTACGAAAAAAGTGACCAAAAAGCGCGTTAAGAAAAACGTTGAACGAGGACAGGCACATATCCAGTCATCTTTTAATAACACGATCGTTACTTTAACAGACACAGAAGGTAACGCACTGAGCTGGGCAAGTGCCGGCGGTCTGGGTTTTAGAGGTTCAAGGAAATCTACACCTTATGCAGCTCAAATGGCAGCTGAAACTGCAACAAAAGCAGCTTTAGTTCATGGACTCAAGTATGTTGACGTATTTGTAAAGGGACCAGGTTCCGGAAGAGAGGCAGCTATCCGTGCTCTTCAGGCAAGCGGTCTGCAGGTAACAAGTATTAGTGACGTGACTCCGGTTCCACACAATGGATGCCGTCCGCCAAAACGTAGAAGAGTCTGATTTAGGAGGTGCGAAAGAATGGCAGTAAATAGAGTTCCTGTTCTGAAAAGATGCAGATCACTTGGATTAGATCCAATTTATTTAGGAATTGATAAAAAATCAAAAAGAGGCGCTGCTAATGGCAGACGTTCCGGCAAAAAGAGTGAATATGCCCTTCAGCTGAGAGAAAAGCAGAAAGCAAAATTCATTTATGGTGTATTAGAAAAACCTTTCCATACCTATTATCTGAAGGCAAAACAGATGAAAGGTCAGACCGGTGAGAACCTGATGGTCCTCCTGGAGAGAAGACTGGACAACATCGTTTTCCGTGCAGGTTTTGCAAGAACACGCCGTGAAGCAAGACAGATCGTTGACCACAAACAGTTACTGGTAAACGGTAAAGGAATCAACATTCCTTCTTACCTGGTCAGTGCTGGTGATGTGATCGAAGTAAAAGAAAAATGCAAAGGTTCTGCAAGATATGCAAGCATTACTGAGGTCACCGGCGGCAGACTGGTACCAGGCTGGTTAGAGGCAGATCTGGAAAACCTGAAAGTCACCGTGAAGGAACTTCCTAAGAGAGAAGACATCGATGTACCGGTTGACGAGATGCTTATCGTCGAGTTGTATTCTAAATAATAATTCCTGCAAATGCTATGGAAAACACTTTGAAAAGGAGGGCATATGTTCGAATTTGAAAAGCCGAATATTGAAGTCGTTGAGATCTCTGATGATAACAAATATGGCAGATTCACATTGGAGCCATTGGAGAGAGGCTATGGTACCACTCTCGGAAATTCATTAAGAAGAATTATGCTTTCTTCCCTTCCTGGCGCAGCAGTCAGTCAGGTGAAGATCGCAGGCGTATTACATGAGTTCACAACGATCTCGGGCGTCAAGGAAGACGTAACAGAGATCGTCATGAACCTCAAAGATCTGGCAATCAGAAATAACAGTCCGACAAATGAGGCAAAGATCGCTTATATCGACTACACCGGAGAAGGTGTTATCACCGCCGGTGATATCCAGGTCGATCAGGATATTGAGATCGTTAATCCGGATCTCGTTATCGCAACACTGGACAGCGCTGACAGCAAGCTGTACATGGAACTGACGATCACAAAAGGCAGAGGCTATGTGGATGCAGAAAAGAATGGTTCTGATAATTCCGCAGTTGGCGT
>JAZNHY010000036.1:0-5336 GCA_045577235.1 Lachnospiraceae bacterium | reverse complement strand
ATCGGAAAAAGTATGCCTGCTGAGATAATCCTCATAGGCGGAGCATCTGTCCTTATCAATTACGGTTTTCGGGGGATGACGACAGATATGGGTGCAATCATACAGGCAGCATCCGGTATGAGGGATGCAATAGGTTCTGTCGTGGATAAGTATGGTCTGCCTTTCGGTTGGCTGAACACGGATTTCGAGCAGACAGATTCCTATACTCCAAAGTTACTGGAATTCTCTGATTATTACAGAACATACTCCAATGTTCTGTCGATAAGAACTGTAAGAGGAGAAACCTAATAAAAAAGATACTGAGCTATTCAGTATCTTTTTTAGTTTTCGTCTCACGTAGGTCATCAGATCTCCTTAACCAAGAAAAGCGGAGAATCCCTGCAGTGCGCCTTCCAGATAAACCAGAATGACCAGAACAACGCCTGCAAAAGGAATGACAACATCAGGCCAGATATTTTTGTATCTGCGAGTATAGGAAAACAGCAGAACAAACGGCGCAAGCAAGAGCAAAACAGGCGTTCCATTTCCAAATCCCATTGCCCTGATGATTTCTATTGTGTTTGCAGTTCCCTCTACCTGCATTCCAAGAAGAATAGAGAAAACGATAAAATCAATAATGCCTGCTGCTGCAAATACAATTGCAGTAAAAATGGAAAAGTGCAAAGAGTTTCGATTCGTTTTCAGAAAAGCCTGATATTCCTGATGGGTTCCCCCATGCCGACAGAATACCCGTTCTCTATTCTTTATAATGACCGCCAGAACGACAAAGACCAGAAACATCATTGGCGGCTTTGCCGTCAGGAGCGGATATATGATGGCCGGAAGAACCAAAACCTGTTTTGCTGCAAGATACTTCAGCACAAGAGACGCAATTTCATAAAGAACAGGAATGGCAACAAGCAGGCGGAAAACAAGCAGGGCCTTTCCTTGGAAAAACCGCTTCGGCCGGTAGTTTAAAAAGAATAAAAACAAGGTACACAGGAAAAAGTCCACAAAAAAGTTAAATGCCAGAAAGCCTGACTTGCTGACAGAAGCAATAAGCTGGTCCAGTAATCTGATTGCATCACTTCTATTTCCCAATAACACCGCTGCAACGCCAACACCATAGCGCAGATAGAAAAAGATGAGGAACACGGCAATCCCTGCGGCAGCCAATCCATTTGTCAAGAGCTGCTTCTTATATCCATCCGCAGAGTTTAATATCTGAGAAAAGTTAGCAAGAATAAACAACGGAATCGTCATTCCCGCCAGTGTCGCCAGAACACTCATTATCCCATACGAAAGTACAAAATACCCCGGATTCAGTCGGTCGGACAGCTGATATACAACAAGAACCTGTGCGATTGCAATACAGATCCAGCCCAGGATTCGCAGGGTCCGGTATGATAAAGGCCCTCTATAGCGGATATCCTGCTCCAGCGATTTCTCGTGAATTGTTTTTTTCTGTTTCAAATGTTTTTCTTTCATGGAAGTCTCTTTTATTTACTGTTTGATTGCCTTCGTCATCCATTTGCCGCTCTTATACCGGCCAAGGAAAAAGGCTGCCCGTATGATCCAGTCGATGATCGTATGTGCGATCCAGACACCAATGATCCCGAGGTTCAGATACTTCGCAATCAGGATGCCAAGCAAGACCCTGCCAACCCACATAGTAATAGAGCTTACGATCATCGTATAGGTTGCATCTCCGGTACTTCTTAAGAAAGCCGGCGTCACAAAAGCAAAGTTCCACAGCACGATCGATGACAGCCCATGCATGAGACAAACAGTCCGGGCCATCCTGGTAGCTTCCGGAGAAACATCATAGATCTTCAGGATCAGAGGGGTCGACAAAAGGATGATCCCGACCCAGACGGCTGTCATGATAAGGACCCATATCATCAGTTTTCGGAAGTAGTATTTTGCTTTCTCAAACTCTCCGGCACCAATGCACTTACTGACGACAGTCGCCAATGCCAGATTAATTGCCTGCCCCGGAATGACATGAAAGCCAGTCACCACGCCGCCAATCGCATTTGCCGTAATGCTGGCTGTCCCCAACGTAGAAATAAAGCTGTAAAGGATGATCTTTCCAAGCTGGAACATCCCGTTTTCCACACCGCTCGGAATGCCCAGAGAAATGATGTTCTTCATGATCTGCTTTTCCGGTTTGAATTTCAGGAACCCGCGCAGATTCAGAATATACTTTTTGTTAAACAGCAGCCCTAAGATCAATAGTGCTGCGATCCATCTGGAGACGATCGTCGGAATAGCAACACCCTCTACGCCGCACCGCAGGCCAAAAATCATGATCGCATTTCCGGCAACATTAATGGCATTCATCAGCATGGAGGTCCTCAGCGTGATCCTTGTCATTCCCATGGAGCGAAACAATGCAGCTCCCGCATTATAAAGAGCAATTGCCGGGACAGATGCCATTACTATCATATAATAGGTCCTGGTCGCACTCATCACGTCCGGCTCTATCTTCCCGAATAAATTATGCAGGATCACTGTGTGAAATGCATACAGGAGGATCGTCAGCGCTGCAGATAAAACAAACATCATCACGACCAGATGATGCCCCGCTTTTCTTGATGTCTCCTTATTTGCCCTGCCCAGGTACTGTCCGCATACCGCAATTCCACCGGCTCCCATCGCCGAAAAAATGTACTGCATTAAAATGCTGATGGAGTCCACCAGCGAAACGCCGGAAACAGCTGCATCAGAGACCTGCGCGACCATCATGGAATCGGCCAGACCCACTGCAATCGTTAAGAACTGTTCCAGGATCAGCGGCCAGATCAGCTTGATCAGATCTTTATTTGAATAATCCAGATTTACAGTTTTACTATTCATCGCATAAAGGCCCAGGACTATACCCGGGCCTTGTTTTTGTGATTGCTTTCAGGAAGCTGAAACTCCCTTGCAGTTCCAGTTAGTCATTCTTGATATGTACATCCATCTGCTGGAATGGAATGACGATCTTATTCTCTTCGAACGCTTTGCGTACACCATCAAGCAGATTGAAATAAGCATCCCAATAGTCGGCTCCATTGCACCACGCACGCAGCGTAACCTTTACACCATTGCCGGCACCGTAATCTGTGATACGTGCGAATGGTTCCGGATCAGCAAGGACTTTATCCTCTTTTTTGCAAACATCCAGAAGAAGTTCACGAACCTGAACCGGGTCATTCCCAGCTACAGAAAAATCCAGGTCTACACGGCGAAGATCTTTCTCCGAGTAATTGATGATCGTACCGGTGGAAAGAGCACTGTTCGGGAGGTAGATCGTACGGTTATCCATGGTATGGATTTTTGTATAGCAGATCTTGATTTCTTCTACTACACCCTGCTCTCCCTGTGTTTCAATATAATCATCAACTTTGAACGGACGTGTGATCAGGATCATCACGCCGCCTGCCAGATTGGCAAGTGTCCCGTTAATAGCAAGACCTGCAGCAACGCCTACGGAAGCGATCAGTGCGGAGATGCCGCTGGTTTCAATTCCTAAATATCCGATCAGACACACAACGACGAGGATCTTCAAAGCGATCTTGCCGATATAAATAAATGTCTTGGTCAGCGTCTTATCATATTTCGGATTATCCTGGAACTTTTTAGTAAATTTCTTTGCTACAAAATTAATGATCTTAAAGGCAATGAACAGAATAACCAGCGCAATGATGATCTTCACGCCTGTATGGGTTGCCCAATTAATAACTGTCGTTAAAAATTCCTGCATAAATTCTCCCTCCTTGTTTTTTCTTTATTATACGCTCAAAGAGACAGCCGTAAAAGATGATTTTTGAATTAAACAGTCAGTTTCATATCATCCTTCTTGATCCAATTGATTTTACGCAGAAGCAGTGATACCAGCCAGGATACGAGAGCCGGAACAATAAAGCTGACGACGATCAATCCGATCCAGTCCATCGCCGTGATAGACGCTTTTACTCCGGCAGCGATATCATTCGTCCATCCGGTGATCACACCAATCTGTCCGACAAATCCGCACGTCCCCATGCCGGAACTGACAGCCGCGCCGTTCATCTCCAGATGGAAAAGGCATGTCGCAATTGGTCCGTTCACGATTGCCGCAACACATGCAGGGATCCAGATACGCGGGTTTTTTACGATATTGCCCATCTGCAGCATCGATGTTCCGATACCCTGTGAAATCAGGCCTCCCCAACGATTCTCACGGAAGCTGATGATCGCAAATCCAACCATCTGCGCACAGCATCCGGCTACAGCAGCACCGCCTGCCAGACCAGTAAGCCCAAGCGCAGCACAGATTGCCGCACTGCTGATTGGAAGTGTCAGTGCGACACCAACCAGGAGTGATACCAGCATGCCCATCAGGAACGGCTGCAGTTCGGTTGCCCACATGATCGCATTGCCTGCATAACTTGCGGCGATACCAATGTATGGCGCAATCAGAACGCTCAGTATTCCACCGACAAGGATCGTGACAAGAGGGGTCACAATGATATCGACAGGTGTGACTTTAGATACCAGTTTGCCAAATTCACATGCTATGACAACAATAAAGTAAACGGCCAGTGGCCCTCCGGCACCGCCTTCCGCGCAGGCTGCCCAGCCAACAGCTGCCAGTGAGAACAACACCAGCGGAGGTGCATTCAATGCCCTGCCGATTGCGATTGCCATAGCCGGTCCCATAACAGCCTTTGCATAAGCTGCAATCGTTACCAGGATTGCGATATGACCGTAAACACCAATCGTATCCAGGATCGTACCGATCAAGAGTGATGCGAACAGACCCTGTGCCATAGCTCCCAATGCATCAATAAAATAACGCTTTGGTGAGAAAACGATATCCTGCTTTTTCAAGAATTGCTTAAACTTCATTTTGATTTCCCTTCGTTTTGGCATAAAGCCGAAGTTTCTCTTATCTGCATCGTATCACTATACACTTTTCTACTTACATTATCCAGTATTTTCTTTCTTCCTTTTTTTATCAAAAGGACCGCTTAACAGCGGCCCTTTTGTTTCCGTTCAAAACGGTTATTTTCAGTTCAGAAGATCCTCTCCAGGACCCATCATAGCGATATCAACGCAGGTTGCATCTTCGATGGTGAACAGTGCCAGTTTGCGGCCGCTCTCTTCATTATAGATCTTCTTCAGATTTGGAGCTGCTTCCAGAGCCATCTCGGAATATTTAGGATCTGTTGCGAAAACAGCTTTTCCGGTGTAACGCATCCAATGTCCGTCTTTCTTACATGCTACGATCTCGCATTTTGGATTTGCCTGCAGCTGTTTATATACGTCTTTGAAATCGCCGATTCCAAAATATACTTTTCCGTCGAACTCAAACTTTGCGCCAAGCGGTC
>JAZNHY010000035.1:0-1956 GCA_045577235.1 Lachnospiraceae bacterium | reverse complement strand
GCTCCCTGCAGTGTTTCAAAAATGTATTTGCTTTTTTCTTTTACTTCTTCCAGAAGGGCATCATCGATCCGCTCCACAACACTCACAGCTGCAGCGCAGGATACCGGATTGCCGCCAAACGTGGAACCGTTATCCCCAGGCCCGAAAATGTTTTCCACTTTTTCGCCCAGAAGTGTTGCTCCGATCGGGAGTCCTCCGGCCAGTCCCTTTGCCGTAGAAACAATATCTGGCTGAAGGCCGAAATGCATATAGGAATAAAACGCACCGGTCCTGCCATTGCCGGTCTGCACTTCATCTACGATCAACGGGATATCTTCTTCTTTTGCTATTTGGGCGATTGCCTTTACAAAGTCTTCTGTCAGCGGAATCACGCCGCCTTCCCCCTGTACGCACTCAATCATAATGCCCGCGATTTTATTGTTTGCGATCGTTTCTTTTAAACCGGCTACATCCCCGGCGGCCACATGAACAAATCCAGGTGTGAGCGGTGTAAACAGTTCATGGAAATGATCCTGTCCGGTTGCGGCCAGTGTGGTCAGGGTCCGGCCATGGAAGCTGTTGACCAATGTAATGATCGTGTAGCAGTCATTCCCTTTTTTTTCTGCAGAATACTTCCTTGCAGCCTTGATCGCGGTCTCGTTTGCCTCCGCACCGGAGTTGCAGAAGAACACTTTCTTCATGCCGCTTTTCTGGCACAAAAGCTGTGCCAGTTTTGCACAAGGCTCCGTATAGTAAAGGTTCGACATATGCTGCACTTTACCGATCTGATCGATCACCGCTTTCTGCCACTGCTCATCTGCAATGCCAAAGGCGGTCACGCCAATACCGCTGCCCATATCGATATATTCTTTTCCATTGTCATCGTAAACCAGGGACCCTTTTCCGCTGACGATCTCTACCGGAAACCGGTTATACGTTCCTGCGATATAGGTTTGATCGATTTCTTTGATTCCCATGATTTCTCCTTGTATTATTAATATATTTCTTCTTCGTCTGCTTTAATCAGAGTGCCGGCACCTTCGTTTGTCAGCAGCTCCATCAGGATCGAATGCGAGATGCGTCCGTCCAGTATAACGACGTTTTTCACGCCCTTGTTGATCGCCTCGATGCAGCAGTCCACCTTAGGGATCATGCCGCCGGAGATAATGCCTTTCTCATAAAGCATCTGGGCCTCGCTGATCGTCAGTTCCGGGATCAGCGTGTCCGGATCATCCATATCTTCCAGGATACCGTCAATATCTGTCATCATGATCAAGCGTTCTGCATCCAACGCTCCTGCAATGTGTGCTGCAGCTGTATCGCCATTGATGTTATAGACGTTTCCTTCTTTGTCGCAGCCTATAGTCGAGATGACCGGAATATACCCTCTTTCTAAAAGGCCTGTGACCGGATCGATATTAATCTTTATTACTTCTCCCACAAAACCTAACCGTTCATCTTTCATGGATGCTTCGATCAGTCTGGCATCTGTTCCGGAAAGGCCTATGGCATTACCGCCCTTCATCTCCAACAGATTGACCAGTGACTTGTTGACTTTTCCTGTCAGCACCATCTGAACGATCTCTATTGTCTCTTCATCTGTTACACGGAGCCCGTCCACGAATTCAGATTTTTTGCCCAGCTTGTTCATCATATCTGTGATCTCCGGGCCGCCTCCGTGAACTAAAACCACTTTAACGCCAATGAGCCATAGAAGAACAATGTCTTCCATGACTTGCTGTTTTAAATCCTCATTGATCATTGCGTTGCCGCCGTATTTCACGACGACTACTTTTCCCGTGTAACGCTGGATATACGGAAGTGCCTGTGTCAGGATCTCCGCCCGCTCCGGATTGGAATACTCATTCATTGTTTTTTCCCTCTTTAGGTTCTGTAATCACCATTGATTTTCACATAATCATAGGTCAGATCACATCCCCAGGCTATGGCTCCTGCATCACCTGATTTGAGATTGAC
>JAZNHY010000034.1:0-3328 GCA_045577235.1 Lachnospiraceae bacterium | reverse complement strand
CTGATTCCGAAGAGAATCATGATCTGATCTGCCAAGACCCAGACCGCCACGGAGATTACTGCGGCCATAAGAAGTGTGATCAGCATGGTCTGCCGGACCCCAATCCGGACCCGTTCGGGCTTCCGGGCACCAATGTTTTGGCCGGTGTAGGTGGCCAGCGCGGTCTGGAAGGAGGTGCATGGCAGGTTCAGGTACATTTCGATCCGCTGTCCCACGGTAAAGGAGGCAGTCATCGCCTGTCCATACCCGTTGACCGCTCTTTGAATGAACACGATGCCAAGTGCCGCAATCATCTGCTGCAGTGTCACCGGGAATCCCATCTTTGCGATCTGTGAGATGATCGTTCCATCCAGCCGGAAGTCCGATCGGCCGAACCGGAACGCCGGATACTTTCGGTACATGTAGACAAAGGCGGCGACACAGGAAAGTGCCTGCGAAATGTCCGTCGCAATGGCCGCGCCGGCCGCCCCCATCCTGAATACAGCCACAAAAAGCAGGTCAAGGAAGATGTTTACTACTGACGCGATCAGCAGTAAGTACATGCCGGCTTTGCTATCTCCCACACTGCGGAGCAGCGCCTCTACGATGTTGTATCCGAACTGAAAGATCAGCCCGAGGCAGTAGATCAGGAAATAGGTAACTGCGATATCGCGAAAGCTGTCCGGGACTGCCAGGAGATGAGTAAGTGCAGGCCTTCCGGCGATCAGACCGAGGACTGTTGCGGCGATTCCCATGGTCATCAGGAGGCCAATGGACACGCCTCCTGCCCTGCGCATTTCCTCGTGTCTTCCGGCTCCGTAATACTGGGAAATCAGGACCCCTGCACCGGTGGAAAACCCATTGGCAACCGCGAGGAACAGAAAGGTCAGGCTCCCTGTCGTACCCACGGCGGACAGCGCCGCTTCGCTGGCAAAGTTCCCTACGATAATGGTATCTACGGTGTTGTAAAGCTGCTAAAGCAGAAGGCCGATAAAGACCGGAAACGAGAAAAGCAGGATCTGCTTCCACGGTGTTCCGCATGTCATTTTCTTTTCCGTCATTACCACCACCCGAACATACTGCGGTTCAGATCAAGCGCTCTGATCCGATCCATCTCTTCCTGACATAACTCAAAGTCCAGGATATCCAGGTTCTCCTGCATCCGCTCGGTATGCGTGGTCTTCGGAATGATCACAATGCCCTGCTGGTACAGGAAACGAAGACCGACCTGTGCGTTGTTCTTTCCATACCGGCTGCCGATCTCCATAAGGACAGGATTGCGGAAGAAGCCGTTTTGTCCGCAAGCGAGAGGCGACCAGGATTCGTGGATCGTTCCGTGATCGGCCAACAGCTTCTTCATGCCTTTCTGCTGCCTGAATACATGCGTCTCAATCTGATCCACTGCAGGAACAATACTGGCCGTCTCCAGAAGGCTCCGGTAGTTCTTTTCCAGGAAATTGGCCACACCAATAGCGCGAAGCTTACCGGCTTTGTAAGCATCCTCCATGGCACGATAGATCTCGTGGAAGTCTCCGGTTGGCTCATGGATCAGGAGAAGGTCGATGGTATCCAGCCCCAGTGCTTTTAGTGAATCGTCAATGGAACCTACAGTATCCCTGTATCCGCGTCCGCCCCAGAGCTTTGTGGTGACGAAGATTTCCTCTCTTGGAATGCCGGATGCTTTGATCGCCTTTCCCACGGCGCGTTCATTACCATAGCACTGAGCCGTATCGATCGACCGGTATCCGACAGACAGGGCGTCACGGACGCACCTCTCCGTAATTGACGACGGGATCTGATAGACCCCGTACCCGATCCTGGGCATTTCAACGCCATTGTTCAGTGTTACTGTACCTGCTGCTGTATCATTCATCTTTCCGCTCCGGTTTGTTTTTTTCTGCTGCTTTGCCTTGTGTCTGAAGAGATTTTAGTGTATTCTTTTCATAAAGTCTAATACCAAATCACTTAGGAGCTCATAAACAAATGATAATGCTAAACAACAACCTTCGCATCTTTATCACGGCCGCAGAACTGCAAAGCCTGACAGAAACGGCAAAAAAGCTATATGTTTCCCAGCCTGCCATCAGTCATGCAATAAAGAAACTGGAAGAAGAGCTGGGCATCCGGCTCTTTGTACGCAATAAGAGAAGTACACTTTCCCTGACAGAAGCAGGGAAGGACATCCTGGCTATTGCTTATAAAATGGCAGATCTGGAAAACCGGCTCTATCAGCGTGCTTACGATGAAAACCATCTGCTGGGCGGCAGTGTCCGGATCGCAGCTGTACCCCTCGGTGTTTCTCTTATCCTCGCCCGCGTCCTTCCGATATTCAAAAAACAGTTCCCCGGTGTACAGGTAGAACTGCTGGAGGGAAATCCTCTGGAGGTCAAGAACCTGATCCTGAACTGTCAGGCGGATATCGGTATTACTACGTCCCCGTATATGGGACTGGAACACCGGCTGCTGATGGTGGATCATATGGTTTCCATCAGCCGCAATGAAGCGTCCGGGATCGATCTCAGGGAAGAGAACAAAGACCTCGTGCTCTGCCGGGTAGCTTATGAATCGGTAAAAGAACAGTTTGCCGGACAGGAGATCGATCTTTCCCACTGTACGATCATGGAAGCCGCAAGCACGCAGATCAATATGGTCGAAGAAGGTAACGGCAGAGGTGTTATCTCGGAACTGATGCTTTCCACGATCCCGAATGAACTCGTCCGGGGAAGCGTACATCCGAAAATGGATATCGAAATCAGCCTGGTGGCAAATGACTTCGATGATCTTCCTGCCGCCGCAAGGGAAATATCATCTATGATCCTGGAAAGAAAACTCTGACATATGTCGGCAGATTATTGCCCCGGCCACAAAAACAGCGCATCCGGAGGTGATTCCGAATGCGCTATGTACTATTTTGTTATTCAGTTGTCTCCCGGCTTACCATTTCAGTTCGCCCTCGCCACCCATCAGCCTGGTCATCTCCTCGATCCGCTCCAACGGGAACGGCGGAGTTGCAACGGGTTTCATGGCGATCGACATAAGCTTCATAGGGTTATCATCAGCGGCAATGCTATTCTTATCTTATACCGTCTCAAAGATCAGTTCCGAAGAACCATCTTCCAGACCGTTATAAGCATCCAGATGGATATGCGTTCCCGGCGGCTCCTCCGCCAGGCTTTTAAGATGATTGGCCAGGGAAAGCAGCCCCTCTCTGTTGGCGGAGATAACCGCTGCACCATTTTCAATGCGGACGTTGATCTCGAATCCTTCTACCCAGTTTAATATCATAGCCGGTCTTTCCTTTCCCATCTCTGTTACCGTGAGTATTTCTCAAAACACCATTGTACGATAC
>JAZNHY010000033.1:0-3324 GCA_045577235.1 Lachnospiraceae bacterium | reverse complement strand
CGCAAACAGGACATGACAATACTGACCGAAAAGGCAGACCTTATGGCGGTCATTGAAGGCGTCCGCTCGCGCTTTTCTCCAAGCAGTATTTCTCTGCTGGGATGCAGCCAGGGAGGCTTTGTTTCCGGTCTGGTTGCAGCGGAACTGAAGAAGGAGCAGATCGCAAGTCTGGTCATGTTTTATCCGGCCGTCTGTATTCCGGATGATGCCAGAAGCGGAAGGATGATGTTTTACAAATTTGACCCGGAAAACATCCCGGATCTGCTTGGGCGTTTTCCGATGAAGCTGGGTGGTGACTATGCAAGGACCGTGGTCCATATGGATCCGTTTAAAGAAATGAAGGACTATGACGGACCTGTCCTGCTGATCCATGGCACAGAGGATAAGATCGTCAATATCCGCTATGCAAGAGACCTGAAAGAAATATACGCGAACTGCAGGTATGAAGAGATTGAAGGTGGGGAGCATGGATTTAAAGGAGCCGCGGACGAGAAGGCCTGCGATGCCCTTAAGGATTTCATGCATCAGGTATAGAAGAAAGTGAAAGGGAGAAGGCAATGACAGATTTTGAAAATGCAAAAGTACAGGTTAAGGAAGGATGGCTGCAAGGTTATACTCAAGGAAATTTAAAAATATTCAAAGGAGTTCCGTATGCGGCTCCGCCGATCGGGGAGCGGCGTTTTAAGAAACCGTTTCCAGCCGGACACTGGAGGGGTGTAAGAAAAGCGGTTGCGTACAGCGCAGCGGCGATCCAGTATGTCATGCCGGAGCCGGAAGGAGAGACGGCAGACAGTCTGCCGATCATCCAGGCAAGATCACAGTATGAAGAAGATTGTTTGTATTTAAATATCTGGTCTCCTGCAAAAACAGCGGAAGATAAACTGCCGGTTTTTATCTGGATCCATGGCGGCGGCCTGTTTGCAGGGTCCGGCGTGGAGTGCGTCTGCGATGGCGATGGATTTGCAAAAAGAAAAGACGTCATTGTTGTGACGATCAACTACCGGTTAAATGTATTCGGCTTCTTTGCACATCCGGATCTGACAAAAGAAGGAGGCGGCTGCTCGGGCAACTACGGCCTGCATGATATGCGCATGGCCTGCCAGTGGGTGAAAGACAATATCGCGGCGTTCGGCGGCGATCCGGAGCGGATCACGATTGCCGGCCAGTCGGGCGGAGGCGCTGCAGTCAGTACGATCCTGACCTCTCCTCTGATGAAGGGCCTGGCAAAGAGAGTCTCAATCGAAAGCGGCAATGTTTACTGGGGATTTATGTATCCATTCCCGCTTAGCGAAATGGAAGAACGCGGTGTGAAATTTATGGAAAGAGTCGGGGCGAAGAGCATTGAGGAACTGCGGGCGATGGATGCCTGGGAGATCTTTGATGCGTATCATGAGATCCCGTATCCGAACGGATTCTCTTTCTGTGTGGATGGAGACTTTATTCCGGAACCGTTTATCGAGATGATGGATGCCGGCAGGATCAATGATTTTGATGTGCTCATCGGTTCCTGCTCACAGGAATTCCCGGCAGTCGGAAAAGACGGTATCTCCGTGGAAGACTACGAGAAATATCTGGAAGAGGCGTTCCCGGAAGTTGCGGACGATATGAAACGCTGGTATCCGGCAGCAACAAGGGACGAAGCGGCAAAAATGTGTGCTACCATCAGTTCGGATATCATGCTTGTGGGTTCCATAAAAATGGCACAGCTCTGCCATCAGTATGGACGAAATGCTTACGTCTGGCTGATGAATAAAGAGAATGAAACGGAGCGCGGTCACAGAGAGGGTTCGCCGCACTGTGCGGAAATGCCGTATGTGTTCGGACGTGTAGATAAGGGTGAGGCAAATCCGTTTTTTGATTATCATTGGGTCGGAGCGGATTATGATTTCATGGAGCTGATCCAAGGCTACTGGTATCAATTCGCTGCAAAAGGTGACCCGAACGGCGATGGCTTGCCGGAGTGGCGACCATACGAAAAGGAATTTGATATCTGTCTCCTGGGTAACGATACGCATATGCTGACAGAAGAAGAGCAGAAGCGATATATATATTACTGGGAAAAACTCCATGAGAAGAGACCAACGTCGACTTACTATATGGGAAGGCTCGGACGTGTATAAGGGGGATTTGCAATGAATTTTGAAAAACTGACCAGTTATCTGGATGGATTAAAAGAACAGTACGGGATCCCGCAGACGGAGATCATCATCACAAAGGATTATGAAGAGGTCTATCATCATCTGACGGGGTATTCGGATTTTGAGGAAACGATCCCGGCATCGGAAAAAGACGGCTACTATTTTTATTCGGCGTCTAAGGTCATGACTATGATCTGTGTGATGCGGGAGATTGAGCAGGGGCGCATCCATTTATATGATCCGGTGTGCAAGTATTTACCGGAATATGAAGTCATGACGGTCATCGACCGCGAGCTGGATATGTCCGTATTTCCACCGCAGCAGCCTACACTGGATGAGCCGCGTCATTATGCAGCCAGACAGATCCGTATTATTGATCTGATGGCGATGATGAGCGGGCTGACTTACGATCTCTCCATGCCTCCGGTCAAAGAAACGATCGAGGCGACGGATCATAAAGGCAGTACGCGTGAGATCGTTGCAGCAATCGCGAAGATGCCGCTGGCAGCAGAGCCGGGGACACGCTGGATCTACAGCCTGGGACATGATGTATTAGGAGCCGTAGTGGAAGTGACATCAGGCTTGCGTTTTGGCGATTATCTGCGTAAATATGTGTTTGATCCATGCGGGGCGGATGACATCGGCTTTACGATGCCGGAAGGGATCAGGCTGACGGCCCAGTTCGCGTTTGACATGAAAGAGCAGAAGATCCTGCCGACAAGTGATAATAACCCATTCATCCTGACAGAGAATTATGAGAGTGGCGGCGCAGGGCTCATGGGTACGGCGTCTGCCTACAGCAAGGTCATCGAAGCAATGGCGAATGGCGGTGTGACAAAGGACGGGAACCGTATTCTAAAAGAAACTACGGTAAAAATGTTCATGCATCATGTGACCACCGGAAGAGCACAACAGGAATTTGCTGCAGGCGGAAAAGGGCCAAACTACGGCTATGGGCTGGGCGTGCGTGTTAAGAGAAGCACGGAAGGCGGCAGGTCTCCGATCGGCGAATTTGGCTGGGACGGTGCGGCAGGCGCGTATACATTGATCGATCCGATCAACCGCATCAGCATTTTCCATGCGCAGCATGTCCTGGGCTTTTTACCGGTATATCTGGAGATCCACCCGATGTTAAGAGACCTGGTTTACGAAGGCCTGGAATTATAAAAAGATATCATTGACGCTG
>JAZNHY010000032.1:0-7747 GCA_045577235.1 Lachnospiraceae bacterium | reverse complement strand
GATATGGCAAAGATGTGGGCTGGAAGGACCAGCGGAGAAACAGATAAATTAGCAGATGATTTTAATTCCTCCATCCGGTTTGATTCCCGGATGTATCAGCAGGATATCAAAGGGAGCATGGCGCATGCAGCCATGCTTTCTGCACAGAAGATCATTTCTGCAGAAGACGCGGAAAAAATCATAGACGGACTGCAGACGATCTTAGATGATCTGCAGAGTGGAGCACTTGCTATTGATGAGAATGCAGAAGATATTCACATGTTTGTAGAAGAAGTGCTGACTGAACGGATCGGAGATGCAGGAAAGAAGCTGCACACGGCACGTTCCCGGAATGATCAGGTGGCGCTGGATCTGCGGATGTATCTGCGGGATGAAACGCAGGAGATCGAAACAAAGGTCAAGGAGCTTCTGGCAGCTATTCTGGATCTTGCAGGAAAACATACCGAGACGATTATGCCGGGCTATACACATCTGCAGCGCGCGCAGCCGATCACCTTTGCACATCATCTGATGGCTTATGCTATGATGCTGTGCCGGGATCTGGACCGCCTGGAAGATGGAAAGAAACGCATGAATATTTCTCCGATTGGAAGTTGTGCTCTGGCCGGCACAACCTATGATACCGATCGTTACATGGAAGCCAAAGAACTTGGCTTTGACGATATTACACTTAATTCCCTGGATGGTGTTTCGGACAGGGACTTCTGCGTGGAGATGCTGAGCGATATCGCCATCCTGATGATGCATTTATCCCGTTTTTCGGAGGAGATCATCCTCTGGAGCAGCTGGGAATTTAAGTTTATTGAATTATCTTCAGAATTCACGACAGGATCTTCCATTATGCCGCAGAAGAAAAATTCGGATATGGCAGAACTGGTCCGCGGAAAGAGCGGCAGAGTCTATGGAGATCTGATGGCGCTTTTGACTATGCTGAAAGGCCTTCCGCTCGCTTATAACAAAGATATGCAGGAAGACAAAGAAGCTATTTTTGATGCAGTGGATACAGTTAAGGTGTGTCTGGATATTTTTACCGGAATGATCGGTTCTGTGCAGGTGCTTCCGGAAAACATGAAAAAAGCGGCACAGGGTGGATTCATTAATGCGACAGACCTTGCAGATTATCTGGTACGAAAAGGGCTGCCGTTCCGTGATGCGTATAAAATCTCCGGGCAGATCGTCGGCGACTGCATCAGCCGCCAGCTGGTCTTGGAGACTTATCCATTAGAGGATTATCAGAAACACAGCCCATTATTCGAAAAAGATGTTTATCAGGCGATCGATCTTCTGACCTGCGTGGAAACGCGGATCAGCGCAGGTGGTCCGTCCAAAGACTCTCTGCTAAAACAGATCGCTTATGTGCGTGAAAAAGCGCAGCTGTAATTAGTATTTATCTTTCGCGCAGCATTTCCGCAAATGCCTGAAGGGCAGATTCTGCCTGTGCGAAGTTTTTCATCTGCTGGTCGATCTCAACCTGCAGCATTGGGATGCCTGCGGCATCTGTCATCCGTTTTACCGGAACATAGTCATATTCTTCAGGATCGCAGAACTTGGTCAGGACAAAGAGGATGCCATCTGCGCCTGCTTCCTGTGCGAGTGAAACCAGCTGTTTTCCTCTGAACTTTCCAAGATCATAGAGCACACTGCAGCCTTCAATATCAGACAGACGTTGTGCCATGCCAAGGATTGGATCTTCTGTCACAGGTGTCTTTGTTCTGGCCCCGACTGATTCCTGCGCAATCTGGTCATCTGCGATCACCATGTTGTTCTTATCGATCAGCTCCAGGAATCCCGGCATGTCTGCCAGAATTCCGGTCGTTACAATTTTCAGATAACCTTCATCGGATGCAGGAAGGGCAGATAGTTCTTCTGTAATTTCACAGAGCATTTCAGTATGCTTTGCACGATCCATAAAGTATCCGGCTTTTAATACTGCGGAACGAGTCTGTGCGCTGATTTCCTTTGGATGCGCAGCAGCGGCTTTTGAAAAGCTGAGGATCGCATCACGGTTTTCATTATAAACCGCAACGGCCTGAGCAAGAGCCTCGTCTGTAATTTCACAGCCTGCAATTTCCTCTAACTGTTTGCGGATCTTGCGGAACTGGGACGCAGTAAATTCTACACCGGCTTCGATTTTCCGGTTTTGTGCATAAGCCACATTTATGACAGGAACCTTATTTCCTACGCCATACTCCCAGTTGGCTCCCATTCCTTTCAGGCTGTCACAGCAGATTGGGATCATGATGGCACTCAGATCATCCAGCTGTCCTTTGATACCCATTTCCAGGGTAGTATGAAGAATAGAGCAGATGAATGCAGGGAAGTAACGTTTGGAATCGTTTGCCTGGATAGCAGCGCCCCAAAGTCCGAAAGGCAGCATGCCGGCAGCATAAACAAGTTCTTCCGGGCAGAAATACGGCATTACGCCAACCACTTTTTTTCCGGATGCGATAGCATCCTGGAAAGCGGCTCTCGGGTTATCACTGATGTTTTTTAATTCGTCTATATATTTCATGCCTGCGCTTCCTTTCTTTTATTCTCTTCCATGATTTCTACAAGGGCTTCCACACGGGTCTCATACTGTGCTTCTGAAAAGGCGCGTGGATCTGACTGGTCTCCGTCAAACACGATGGTCGGAACACCGGTCTGCTCACGGAACTGACGCTCCATCTCATACAGGTTGCCACTCCAGTGTTTGCAGGAACGGTTCATATGGAAGATTGCACCATCGACTTTATTCTTCTTTGCATCGACGACACGCAGCTCCAGTTCTCTCTCAAAGCAGTTGGAGTTTGGCACATAAGAATAAGCAGCCATTAATTCATCCAGGTTGCTGTACAGGAAAGAGAAGGCCGGTCCGTATACAGAAGCCGTCAGGTTGATCCCGCGGCTCTGCAGGGTCTTATATGTAAAGCGCAGGTTTGCCCAGCAGGCAATGCCTTCAAACAGGATTCGGTAGTTTTCATCTCCCTTAAAGGTGCTCTTGCCTTCAGCCACCAGGGCTTCATATTCATCAGCAAGCTGCTCGAATGCTTCTGCTGCTTCCACAGTGCCTCTTCCTACGCAGGCGACAGCCATGTTGTTGAAGATGTCAAAGCCTGAGAACGGAGATGGCTCGGCGGACATATAACCAACAGCGCGAAGCCATGCCTGGCTGGAGCGCTGAGATACTTCCATGACGCTTTTCAGTCTGTCATAATCCATCTTCTTACCGGTGATCTCTTCTAACTGCTTAATAGCATCGTCGAACTGGGCACGGATATATTTGACTCTGTCCTCATCACAGTTGTACTGGTCCAGATGCGGTATATCGATCAGGATGAGCGGAATGTCCAGCTCAAGCGCCAGGTTCTCGTACCATTTGATCATGCAATTGCAGATATTATTGCAGCAAAGAAGAAAATCCGGGAACGGGATCTCCAGTTCTTCGCATTTTTTCAGATCGGCATAAGCAAAGTTGATGCGGGAATAGGAGCACAGATCACCGGAATAGCCCATGCCTTCTGCATATTCACACATTCTCTGTCCGCCGCCTTTCGCACCGACAGCTGCTCCCATGTTTTCCGGATAGACCACAGGGATACCCATCGCCGTTGTGATCTCCTGCGGGAAGTTGCTTGCACACCAGCCGACTTTTTCGCTGCGCTTCTTTGCTTCCCAGGCGTCATCCGCAATTTTGTCCTGAAGTTCTCTAAGGACAACCTTTGCAGGTTTTTTCTCAGTTGCTTCGCTCATCATTTATCCTCCTTAAAGTGTCTCTTTCTCTATTTGTCCCCATGCATGTACTGCGGCACCATAGGCTCCGTTAAGCTGTGCCAGCGGTGATACTTTGATTTTCAGTCCGAGTTCTTCCTCCAACGCTGATACGACACCGCCATTTAAGGCAACACCGCCGCTCATGGCAACCGGCTCTACGATCCCCAGTCGTCTTACCAGTCCGGCAGTACGAACGGCAACTGACCGGTGGATCCCAGCGACCAGATCACAGATATCCACGTTGTTCGACAGCTGCGAGATCACTTCCGATTCTGCAAAGACTGTACAGGTCGAACTGATGTTGACTACGGATTTTGCCAGTGCACTTTTCTCTTCCAGCTCGCTGACATCCAGTTCCAGGACACGTGCCATGACATCCAGAAATCTTCCGGTCCCGGCTGCGCATTTGTCATTCATTACAAAGCTGTCTAACCGGCCGCTTTCACTGACCCGGATCACCTTGGCATCCTGTCCTCCGATATCGATCAGAGTCCTAACATCCGGGAATACAGCATGGATCCCAATTGCGTGGCAGCTTAATTCGCTGACAACAGCATCCACGCCTTCTACAGTATTACGTCCGTATCCGGTCGCTGTGCTGCGGCGGATATCTTCCATAGAGATTCCAGCAGCTGCAAGCGCTTCATCCTGCGCCCTCTTAGGACCGGAGGTTCCGGTTCCGGCTGCGATAACTGCACTTCCTGCAATCTCTGTTCCGTTTTTTAAGATCAGGCATTTGGATGCAGAAGATCCAATATCAATGCCCATTGTATAAATATCAGCCATTTATGATTCCTCTGTTTCGATTGAATTTATCAACCTTTATGAAGATGTTTTAAATCTTCCCAGGTGTTATAAATGCCGGCCTCATGAAGCTTCTGCAGATCTTCCTCTGTATAGCCCAGGGAACGGATGATCTCCTCGCTGTGTTCTCCGAGCAGCGGAGCCATTTTGTAATCCGGCAGATCATCACCTATAAAGATTGGCTGGCGGACTAATGCGCGTGTGTTGCCGGTTGGATATTCCATGTTGTAGAAAACATCATTTGCCCATGCCTGCTTATCTTCCAGAACCTCTTCCCAGGACTGTGCAACAGAATGAGGGATATCATTTTCCGTCAGGATCTGATCCCATTCTGCAGCGGTTTTCTTCTCAAATGCCTCGATCAAAATCTCAATAAATTCGCGGTGCAGTTTGTTCTTAGAAATATTGTCCATCGTGTAGCGCTCATTTCCGACCAGGTCCTCACGGCCGATCAGCGGCATGAACTTTGGATAGAACATATCAAACGGCGGCATGGAAATCTGCATGAATCTGCCGTCACTTGTCTTGTATGCACAGTTGAATGGGTTGTCAGCAGTATAACGGGAGATAGGGTACTTCTGACCAATATCGGTGTATTCTGCAGCCTGAACCATAATGCCCTGGAGAAAGATTGACGTATGCATAAGGCTGATGGAAACCTTCTTTCCATTTCCGGTCTTCTGCGCTTCGTAAAGTGCTGCCATAACGCCGGAAGCGAGCATCATACCAGTAACATGGTCGCCCATACCCGGGATCAGGTTGATCGGCCATTCATCCTTCTGGCGAAGGGAATCCATGATCCCGCCTCTTGCCCAGAATGCTGTGAAATCATAGCCAGGAAGATCCTTATCCGGACCCTTGTCGCCGAATCCGGTCAGAGTTCCATAGACCAGTTTCGGATATTTCTCGTGCAGCATCTCATAGGTAAGACCGTTTTTTTCCAGGGCCTGCGGCCGCCAGTTGGTCAGAAAGATATCAGCATCATCCAGCAGTTTGAATAAGATCTCTTTTCCTTCCGGGGATTTCAAATTCAGAACAATTCCTTTTTTATTAGCGTTCTCCAGATCGAACGTTGTGTTTTCATATGGACTGTCGCTTCGTCCTTCGCTCGTGCCGTTCCAGCGGACGGCATCTCCGCCCTTTGCTTCCACTTTGATCACATCTGCGCCATTGTCTGCGAAAAACCGTGCACAGGCAGGTACTGCAATGAATGTGGACAGTTCAATTACTTTTAAGCCGGATAATGTTGTATTCATCTGTTTGACCTCCAAAATTGTTTGTATTCGTTCTTTACAACAAATAGATTACGGTTATAATGAAAAAAGAAAAAATAGAATAAATATTAGAATTCATTCTACTTTTTTATTCTATCACCAGATTTCGTGATGTCAACAGACAATCCCAGGAAAAGGCGGATTTTTATGTCTAAAGTAAAAGAAAAACAGGCAAAGCGCCGTTCAGAAATAATAGAATCTCTGATCCCCCTGATGACATCGGAGGATTTTGATAAGATCAGTGTTTCAGATCTTTGCCAGACAGCAGGGATATCCATCGGAACGTTCTACCATTACTTCACCAAAAAATCGGATATGCTGATCGGACTGCTGTGGATCATTGATGAGGATCTGGAAGAAAACACGTTTCCGCTTCTTACCAACGAAGATGAAATGGAAAACCTCCGGATCTTTGCACGCGGCTGGGCTTCCTATATCCAATCGCATGGACTGGAACGGTCCAAACTGATTTCCGGAATAAATCCGGAGGGCTGGGGCAATCTGGAAAAAGAGAGGGTTTCTTTCAGGAAGATCCAGGAAATCTTTGAAGCAGCCCGGGAAAAAGGACAGATCAGCAAACGGTTCACCGTTGATGAACTGACGGATTTTTTCCTCCTTATGCTTCGAAGTGTCTCTACAGACTGGTCAAGACGGGAAGGCAGCTATGATATCGTAAATAAAATGGAAGGTTTTACGGAGTTCTTTATTCAGGGATGTCAGAGCAAAGGAAACACGAAAACAAAATGAATCACACAATCTTTTTTGACCTGGATGGAACTTTGACTGATTCTGCACCGGGAATCATTCATTCCGTACAGTATGCATTAAACAAATATGGCATCAAAGCAGAAGAAAACGATCTGCGCTCCTTTATTGGTCCGCCTTTGATCCATTCGTTTCAGGAACGGTTTGGGTTTGATCATGATAAGGCGTTGGAAGCAGTCGTTTATTACCGGGAATACTTTACTGCAGGCGGCATGTTTGAAAACTCTGTGTATCCCGGCATAGAAGAATTACTGCAAAAGCTGAAGGCAGACGGCCGGACACTGGCGGTGGCAACGTCCAAGCCGGAGCTTTTCTCCAAACAGATTCTGGAGCACTTTGCTCTGGCGCAGTATTTTGATTTTATCGGCGGAGCAGCTATGGATGAAAGCCGAACGAAAAAAGTGGAAGTCCTGGAATATGCTCTGCAGGAACTGCAGGCGGATCCGAAAGAAGCAGTAATGATCGGGGACCGTAAAGATGATATCGAAGCAGCATGCTCTTTGGGAACAGAGAGTATTGGTGTCCTCTACGGATATGGCAGCAGGGAAGAGCTGGAAAATGCAGGCGCAAAAGTTTTTGCAAAAACTCCGCTGGATATCTACCGGGTCATCTCCGAAATGAAATAGTCAAAACAGAAAAGGAAAACGATGGAAGCAAACTGCCGGTTATGTCCGCGGAACTGCGGTGTAGATAGAAGCCAGAAGACGGGTTTTTGCGAAATGAGAGAAAACCTGAAAGCGGCACGGGCGGCCCTTCATTTTTATGAAGAGCCTTTTTTGTCGGGCCAAAGCGGAAGCGGCGCCATCTTTTTTTCGGGCTGCTCCCTGCACTGCGTTTACTGCCAGAATCGGGAAATCTCCGGCGGAGGCTTGAAAGAAGGCTGTAAAGATCTTTTTGGAATTGAGATTACTAAAGATCGCCTTACGGATATCTTTTTTGAACTGAAAGAAAAAGGGGCGCTGAATATTAATCTGGTGACCGGAACGCATTTTACTCCTCAGATCGCAGATGCGGTCCGTAAGGCGAAAGAGGAAGGCTTTGATCGTCCGTTCATTTGGAACAGTTCCGGTTATGAGTATCCGGAAACACTGCAGATGCTGGAAGGATTGGTTGATATTTATCTGCCAGATCTGAAGACACTGGATGAAACG
>JAZNHY010000031.1:0-10281 GCA_045577235.1 Lachnospiraceae bacterium | reverse complement strand
ATTTCTGTCACAGCACCTTTCGTCCGGACTTCTTCCCGTTTCACTTTTTCCCTGTCCTGTTCCAGAATATTGCGGGCGTTCTGCTCAGCCAGTTCTACTACTTTTTCCTTTTTCCCTTTTTGCGGAATCAGGATCGATACTTTCCGACCCGCTTTTTCCTGCAGCCATTCTTCGATCGTTGCCTTATCTTCCACGTCTCCCGGAAGAAGGATCTCCGAAGGCAGCTGTGGGGAGCCGCCATAATACTGTTTGATAAAACTGGAGAGGATCTCCGTATCGCTCTCATCCGGTGCCAGAGAAAGATAGAAATGCTCCCGATCCAGCAGTTTTCCCTTGCGGATAAAGAAGATCTGAATGATGGCTTCGAAATCTTTCTTTGCCATACCGATCACGTCCCGATCCTCGCCAGGAGAGTATTCCACCTTCTGTGTAGCTGCAATTGTTACAGCTGAATCCAAAAGCTGCTTCCACTCTCCGGCTTTTTCATACTCCATCACATCAGCGGCTTTTTTCATTTCATCTTTAATATAGGTCAGGATCTCTTTGGAATTTCCTTCCAGAAACCGGCGCACAGCGTGGATCCGCTCTGCATACTCCTCCTGCGTGATCTTTCCGGCACAAGGTGCATCACATTTGTTGATATGATGATTCAGACACGGACGCTCTTTCCCAATGTCCCGCGGCAATACCCGGCTGCAGGTACGCAGATGATATACGGCATTCAATAATGCGATCACACTCCGCACTTCATATACATTTGGGTAAGGTCCGTAATACCGGTCCTTATCTTTTCTGATCTTTCTTGTAAGAACCAGTTTCGGAAATGCATCACTGACTGTCAGCCGGATATATGGATAGGTCTTATCGTCCCGCAGCATCGTATTGTATCGCGGATGATGCTCCTTGATCAGATTATTCTCCAGGATCAGCGCTTCTACTTCCGAGTCTGTAATGATGTATTCAAAATAAGCGATCTGAGTCACCATCTTGTCAATCTTTGGCGAATGCTTTGGTCCGTTCTGAAAATACTGGCTGACCCGGTTTTTCAGATTTTTCGCTTTGCCAATATAGATGATCTCATCGCGGCTGTCATGATGCAGATATACACCCGGTTTCGCGGGGAGTTTTTTTAATTCTTCCGAAATATCAAACATTTTTGTTTTCTTCCTGTTGAAGATAATTTAATAAAATTATCGTGTAAAATCAAGTCAGGATATGTTATAATATTTTTCGCTTTTCAGAAAAAGCAGTTGAAAGGTGTAATTATGAACAGAGAACCAAATAACCGTAGTATTAAAAATATACCGGATCTCTTTGACGAGGCGCTGGAATTAGAAGAAACCATCGTTCAGCCTTCCTTTGAAGAGCAGGATTTATCGGAAGAAATGACAGCTGAAACAGCTGATATTCCTGTTGATCCGACCTTTTTTGATGAGCAGGTCATCAATGTACCGATCATTGACCCTCCGGATATGAAGAGTATATCTTCCTATCCTGATACACAGATCTATGATCATCTGTTTTCGACAGATGATGATTTCCTGCTGGATGAAGAAACGGAAGAAGCTGTAACAGACGATGAATTCCTGTTGGATGTCGATGCCGTAGAAGATGTCATATCATCTATGAAAGAGAACCCTGCTGAACCTGAAGCAATCATCGACGAGGTTGTTCCGATCTTTCCTGATCTGGAGCCTGCCCCAGCAGAAGTAAAAGAACTGGCAAGAACGGTTTCTGACAAAAAGCCTGCTAAAAAACCTCCTGTCAAAAGAGCTGGCATGCCAAAAGTTGAAGTCAAGGTGGAAGAACCTGCAGCAATAGAAGAAACAGAAAAACCGATCCGGAAGAAACCTCGTGTGAGACGTGCTGGTGATACGGCTGCCGCTGCAGCTGCCACTGGCGCTGCTTTCGCTTCGGTTGCAGAAGAGTTGGAAGAGCCTTCTATTGAATTAATGGAAGTCAGCACTCCGAGAGTTACACCAAAAAAACCTGCCGGGAAGCCGGATTTACCACAGAGAAAAACAGCCGGAAGAACCGGCGCGCCACATAAAAAACCGACTGGTGCAAGACCTGCCGGCAAACCTGCCCGCAGACCAGAGGCAACTGCTCCTTCCGCTAAGCCGGTAAGATCAAAAGCTGCAGAGCAGACTTCTGAACCAAGGAAAGCGCCGGAAGAAAAAGCAGAGCAAAGCAAGCGTTCATTTTCACCTCTGGAAAAAATGAGAAAAAAACTAGCGCGGAAGTGGTCGTGAAAAAGAAACCTAAGAAGCCCTTTGGTATTCGACAATTTATATTTATAACTGTCATCGTGATCGCCTCTGGGATTTTCCTTATTTCCGGTCTTAAATTATTAACGATAGCCCTCAAATATAAAAAAGGTTCTGACGCATATAAAAAGATTGAAGATCTTTCCGGAAAAACAACTGATGATAGTGATCCCGATGCAGTATTCTTTGATGTTCCCGCTTTAAAAGCGATCAATGCTGATACAAAAGGATATCTTTATGCAAAAGATGTCCTTTCTTATCCTGTTGTTCAATGTGAAAATAATTCTTACTATCTGGACCATCTCTTTGACGGCTCCTCAAATGCCAGCGGATGTCTTTTTATTGACTGCAATATTCCAGAAGGCTTTGAAGCACGCAACTGCGTCATCTATGGTCATGATATGATGGACGGCTCCATGTTTGCCGTTCTTCATTATTATGTTGATGCTGATTACTATAAAGATCACAAAGAATTTCATGTCTTTACGGAAGAGCATCATTATGTTTACAAAGTGATGTCTGCTTTTGTCACAGATGTAAACGGTATTGTATATCGCTCTCACTTCAGCAGTGATGAAGATTATGTTAATTACTTATACACGATCGCTGGCGCCTGTCCATATGAAACAGACTATGGAGAGTTAACGGCAGATAGAAAAGTCATCACCATGTCCACATGTGTAGGAAATGATGATGACCATCGTATGGTTGTTGTTGCGATCCGGGATCGCGAAATTAAAGAAGAGTCTTAGTTTAATCCATATGCATGACCCAATGCTTTGATGTGAGGAGCGGCCCTCTGGATCATGTCATAATCTACACAGTACGCAAAACGCACATAACCCGGGCAGTCAAATGCTGCTCCGGATGAACAGAGGACGTGAAAGTCCTCTTTTGCTTTTTTGACAAATTCGGTATCGTCTTCCACCGGAGTTTTTACAAACATATAAAAAGTGCCCTGCGGTTTTGCATACTCAAAACCTGCTGCATCCATCGCATCCATCAGGGCTTTCCGGTTCTTTTCATATACACTGATATCTGTTCTCTTATCCAGGACTTTGATAATGGCGAGCTGCTGCAAAGAAGGTGCATTAACACAGCCCAGAACACGTACGCCAATAGAAGAAGCTGCAATGATGCGCTCGCTCTCCTCTGCTTCATCAGGAATTAAGAGATAACCAATGCGCTCACCCGGCAGACTCATGGATTTACTGTAAGAGTAACATACCAGAGTGTTTTTATAATACTTTGTTAAAAACGGCACTTCTACCTGATCATAAACGATCTCGCGATAAGGCTCATCGGAAAGCAGAAAGATTGGATGGCCATATTTTTTCTCTGCTTCATCCATTACCTTTGCTATGGCGCAGATGGTTTTCTCATCATAAACTACACCCGTTGGATTGTTCGGATTATCAATAATGACAGCGCGCGTTTTTTCTGTGATTGCTGCTGCAAACTGTTCCATATCCGGCATGAAGGTCGGCGGATTTGGAGGAACAACAACGGTTACGCCGCCAAAATCAGAAATGTAATTCCGATATTCCAGGAAGAATGGTGCGAATACAATAACTTCATCTCCCGGATTGATCAGGATCTTCATCGAGACAACCAACGCATTCGCTGCACCAACAGTCATCGTTACATTTTCCATACGGAAAGAAGTTCCAAACCGTTCATTCAGATCATTGGCGATCGCTTCACGTGAAATCTCATATCCCGCATTGCTCATATAGCCGTGAAGCATCATCGAATCAGTCGTGTCGATGACTTCCTTCATGGCTTCATTAAACTCTTCCGGTGCCGGAACAGAAGGATTTCCCAGGCTGAAATCGTACACGTTCTCAGCGCCGAATTCTTTCCGCATCTTTTTCCCTTCCTCAAACATAGCACGGAGGGTCGAGCCCGTCGCCAGGAGACGTTCCATTTCTTCTGAGATAACTTTACTCATATTCGTTCCTTTCTTTGCATCTCTGTATTTATTTCTTTACTTTAATAACATACCATTTTGCATCCAGTGCTGCCACCAGATCTCCGTGCGCATAAAATTCCAGCGCACCGGTAACCTCATTCTTTCGAAAACTGTCACTGAAAAACGGTTTGCCGTGTTCCGGAAGTTTCAGAATCTCTCCCTCTTCCAGACGAAACTCGATTTCCGCAGAAACAGTTGTGTAGGAAAGTTCCGGATATGTGATCAGGATCTTCCTCATTGCAGGTTCACCCATATTCTCATCCTCAGGAATATCTCCCAGTCTCCCCAGCAGTTCGCGGAAACTGAGCCGGGACATCTTCAGATAATAATCTTTCCCGCCCCTTTTCTTGTAAACCGTAACCTTTACTGGGAGCCGGGATTCAAAAAGCTGATTGATAAAGATAGGATAATCCGCCTTCAGTTCACATCGGTCCGGATCAATATGGAGTTCCTCGCGCATTGTCTCCAGCTTGCGGGTAACTTCTTCTATCCGGGTCTCTTCACCGTAAAACTTAAATGGTCTGCGTTTTACCAGTGCGTATTTTGCTTCCAGGAAAAACCGATAAGCATCCCGATTGCCAAGTCCGTAAAGGAGGCCTTCCTGACAAGCCTCTCCCATACGATAAGCATATTCTGCAAAACGGCTGTCATAAATTCCCCTGCAGAAATCTTCCTGTGTTTCACGGTATCCGGTCACAAGCATTTCAACACCCATATCGATGTTCTTTTTTACGCCTGTCCCGTGGATCAGCATATCTGCAACCATATAAATGCTTTCATCAATCCCGTCCAATGCAGCATAGGCAAAATAGGAAAACGCCTTTTCATACTCGCCGATATTCTCATTGGTCCTGCCATGATAGTAAATATAGCCAAGTCCGTTGGCTGCAGCCGGATCGCTTGTGCGGTTATATAATTCAAGTAGATATTTTTCTGCCTTTTTCCAGTTCTGCCGATAGCAGGCATTACCTTTATAATGGCTCCACGCCAGGATCCGGATCGCGGTTACATCGCCAAGCACATACAGTTTTTTTACAAAATCCCTGAACAGCGCTTTTTCTTCCGGGGTCGCTTTTTTCAGATCTTCGTCACTTTCATATGACAGGACCACATGCCGCATCTGCCCCGGACTGTATATCCATGCTCCCTGTGGTTTTCCCTTGCAGAAGAGATAAGAATCCACACGTTCAATGATATCGTTGCAGATCATAAAGTAAGCGCTTTCTTCCAGTGCCTGTCTTTGATCATCCGGTTGATCCCATAAAGGCTCTTCATCAAAGCGGACCATATACTCTTCCACTTCTTCGCGTTTTCCGAACCGTTCCTCCAGTCTCCAATACAGTTTTTCAGTCATGCCGAAAACAGTGGAGAATATTTCTTTCTCATCTTTTGGAAAATCAGAAAATAAATCTGGATCATATTTTCCCGGGATACCCAGGTCTTCATAAAAAACATTTAAAATGATCCAGAACCACTCTTTGAAATGCGGAAGGGGATCTTTCTTTTTATTGATATTGATCAGCGCTTTCCGGATATCCGAAGCCATTAAGGTATAGCGCCGCTCCAGTTTTAAATTGAAAGACGGATATACTTTTTCCGCGAGATCTTCGTAAGCTGTCTCGCCGGAAAGCAGAGATTTCAACTGGCGAATTGAAAGGACATACGGAGGGAGCGGGATCAGAGCATTTCCGCTCAGCATAATAATTGCAGCAGAAGCCGTTTGCTCCGTATGCATTCCCAGATTATTCTCATAAAGAATCACACCGTACTCTCCGCTCTTTTTATGAATCGCGATCTTAGCCAGTCTGCCTTCATATTCCCCGTATTTGATTTTTACCCAGTCACCTGCTTTAAATAATTCCATGTTTTACTTTAGTCCGGCTCGCTTTCGCATCCGGGAATCAAGGATCCTCTTCCGGATCCTGAGAGACTGTGGCGTTACTTCCAAAAGCTCATCCGTATCGATAAATTCTAATGCCTGTTCCAAACTCAAAATACGAGGCGGCGTCAGTTTCAATGCTTCGTCTGCACTGCTGGAACGGGTGTTAGTCAGGTGCTTTGTTTTGCAGACGTTCACTTCTATGTCATCTGATTTTGCATTTTCTCCAACAACCATGCCTGCATATACTTTTTCGCCCGGGCTGATAAATAGCGCACCTCTCTCCTGTGCAGCAAACAATCCATACGTTACTGCCTCACCCGGTTCATAGGCAATTAAAGACCCTTGATTCCGGTAAGCGATATCACCCTTATATGGCTCGTAGCCGTCAAAGATCGTATTCATGATACCAGTGCCTTTGGTGCTGGTAAGAAATCTTCCATGAAATCCGATCAGCCCTCTTGCAGGGATTGAAAACTCCAGACGGACACTGCCGTCAGACAAGGTTGCCATACTGACCAGATTGCCTTTGCGTTCCGAAAGCATACTGATAATGGTGCCGGAAAACTCTTCCGGGACATCGATCACAGCCTGCTCCATCGGCTCAAGCTTTTTACCGTTTTCATCGGTTTTATAAATGACTTCCGCTTTACTGACTGCAAACTCATATCCTTCCCGTCTCATATTTTCAATCAGGACGGACAGATGAAGTTCACCTCTGCCGGAAACTTTAAACGTATCTGTATTTTCTGTATCCTCCACACGAAGAGAAACATCGGTATTCAGTTCCCGGAACAAACGTTCCCGGATCTGTCTGGAGGTGCACCACTTTCCTTCTTTTCCTGCCAAAGGACTGTCATTTACCATAAAGTTCATGGAGATTGTCGGCTCGGAAATCTTCTGGAATGGAATAGCTTCCATGCCATCCGCACAGATGGTATCTCCAATCTGCAGATCCGCAATACCGGAGAGTGCCACAATGTGTCCGACGCCTGCTTCCTTCACATCCACTTTTTCCAGACCATTGAATTCATAAAGTTTGGTAATCTTTACTTTTTCTTTCGTGGCAGGATCATTCGCATTCAAACGGATCAGCTCCTGTCCAACTGCTATGGTTCCGTTATCCACCTTTCCTACACCAATACGTCCCACGTATTCATTGTAGTCGATCGTAGAGATCATGACCTGTGTGCCTTTTTCCGGATCTCCGGTCGGTGCAGGAATGTTTTCCAGAATGCAGTCAAACAGCGGCTTCAGGTCCTTTTTCTCATCATTTAAATCTTTAATTGCATATCCATGTTTTGCAGATGCAAAAATGATTGGAGCATCCAGCTGCTTCTCATTTGCATCAAGATCCATCATCAATTCCAGAACTTCATCAATTACTGTCTCCGGTCTTGCTTCCGGACGGTCGATCTTATTAATGCAGACGATGACATCCAGATCCAGATCCAACGCCTTCCGCAGGACAAATTTCGTCTGCGGCATAGTTCCCTCAAAAGCATCAACTAACAGAATAACACCATTGACCATTTTCAGAACACGTTCTACTTCCCCGCCAAAATCTGCATGCCCCGGTGTGTCTACGATATTGATCCTCACCCCGTTATAATCGATGGCAGTGTTTTTAGAAAGGATGGTAATTCCTCTTTCCCTTTCCAGATCGTTGGAATCCATGACCCTTTCCCGGACCTCCTGGCCCTGCCTGAAAACGCCGCTCTGTGCCAGCATGGCATCGACCAGAGTGGTTTTTCCATGATCGACATGTGCGATAATTGCAATGTTTCTGATTTTCTCTTCTTTGATCAACATACGATTAGTGCCTCTGTATTTCGTGAATATTGTGTGCTTCTTACAAGTGATTATTTGAGTATTGCACGATGTGCTATTTTACTATTTTTAGTATGAAAAGTAAATTATTACCTGTATCGGTTATTGCCGGATAGGCGGCGTTTCCATAAAGTGTCCCAGGGCCGGATCTCCCTCCTTAGCCTTCTTTGGCAGCACGTTTTCTTCTCCGCTCTCTTTCTGATGACCGAATAAAAACCGGAGTACGTACTCATAATTTTCGCCATTGTAAGCCAGTTGTGTGACTCCTGAATGATTTGTTTCAACTTCAACAAACTGGGCAGAACCCGTGCCTTCTGTTCCTCTTGCCTCATTGATCTTTTGAACAAACAAACGGGAAAAATTGATGGAATAACCCGGATCATAGGAATCATGGAAGGCAAGCAAATGAACATTTCCCAAACGGCTTACATTCGAATAAGAAATATCTGCACCTGTGGCAGCGGCCGTTACTGCTGCGGCAAACCGGTCCGGATACTGACTGAGCAGATCAAAGACAAACAGTCCTCCGACACTATCTCCCATCAGATATTCCCGATTTACATCAATGCTGTATTTATTTTCCATCTCATCCAAAAGCTGGCAAAAGACCTGTTCCATTGGGCTTTTTCCAAGAACTGATGCAAAATAGGTGCTTCCATACTGGGTGTCATCCACCCACCAGCCTGCACCGACCCACTCACTATTTGCTGTGCTAAGAGCCTGGGCGTAGGCAACTGGCAGATCTCCTGCCCCCTCTGTTTCATATTTATAATTCGACGCATGCGGCATTCCATTTTCATCAGAGTATAAAACAACAGGATATAGTCCATCATCATCGAACATCAGACAGCCCTCCGGCTGAATGAATAAAACAAAGCAGTCATAGGATGGATCTTCCTGAATTTCCCAGCTCCAATTCCCTAAAAAATACCCATCATAGTCTCCTCCAAAGGCATTATATATTGCACCCGTCACAGGAAATCCTTCCCGGACATTCCCGTTTTCATCCCTGGTTTTTGCATTGATAGCAGACAATGCATTCCAGTCCGATGTCAGATAGAGTGTTCCCTGCGTATACCCATAACGGCGCAGCTCATGTGTGTACTGCTCTGACTGCAGTGCACCCTGATCGATCGCACTTCCAAAATGAATATTCTGCGAAAAATAAAGCGCTCCGACTCCCGGAAAAATAGAAAGGATCGGATACGTTTTTGCAGGATCATAATTGGCAGGAACATGCAGCCAGTAAGACAGTGTAAAATTCTCAGAAACCCTCTCTCCGGTCAAAAGATTCACGCCTCCGTCTTCCCGCGGAACAAGATATTTTTCCAGACTGACTGTCGGCCCTGTAAAATAGTGACACTCCACCTCACCGTTTTCATCAGCAAATAACGCCTCCCATGGATAGGAGGCGATATCAATGCCCGGATTGGTTGCGTAAACGCTTTTCGGGAAGCCCAGGGTTCCTATCATGGCAATCATGCATCCTGCCAGGAGGAACCTGATCCCGGTGAAGAGTTTTTTCGGTTTCTTCATGTTACATTCTTAATCAAGGTCAATCAGCAGCTTCTACACTCTTAGTAGCGATCAGATCTGCACCACTTGCAGCAATATCGGCAAGGATCACTTGACCAATCGCAACTGGTGCTTTTACACTGACTTTCTGCAGAAGACTTTCTGCCTCCCAGATCTTTTCCTTTGGAATTGCTCCGTTTGTTTTAACAGGGCAGCGCAGGATCTGACCTCCTTCACAAGCAACTGTGCTGGTCAGAACGCGGACCGGTGCCATGGATTCGGTGCGGCCATATTCAGCGCCACGCTCACAGGAATTTCCTGTGACCGCGTAATCATTTTCTTCATCTACCATCAGATGACATCCCTGCGGACAGCAGATACAGATCAGTTCTTTCATGCGCGCACCTCCTTTTCTTCAACTTTCTCCTCAACTGTTAACTGCAGTTCTCCTTTGCATTTCTGCAGCTGATCTTTTGTCAGCACGATATTCTGCATTTCTCCCGGAGCCAGGAATTTTTTATGGTATCTTGCCACTTCTTCTCCTGCTGAGGTAATTACAATATCCGCTTTCGGGAAGATCCTCCCTACACGGAAAAACAATTTAACAAATTTATCTACGTTAGCCGGGCGGATCTTCTGTGGAACAATATAGGTTGCTCCATCCATGTTCTTTGTTTCGATACAGTCAGCGGCTTCTCCCTTTCCTGCGCTCAGAACATAGGCAGCTGCCGACTCACCGGCACGTTCGCTTTCGTCACTGACAAAATCGACCAGATCATGTACATGGAAGTCGGATCGTAGCCATGTCGTTCTGTGAG